>JALZJP010000044.1 GCA_030859715.1 Chloroflexota bacterium | reverse complement strand
CTCGTCGGCATGACGGAATGCGGCATCACATGGCAGGCGGTTTGGCTGCCATCGACCACGGCATCTCCCCCGTGGCCTGGCAGCTCGATTGCGAGGTCGGCAGCTGACGCTGGCTCAGGACGGTCCGGTCAGGTCATGCGCCAGGGCCAGGAGGGCATCCAGGTCGAACGGCTTCTCCAGGAAGCGGCGGCGACCGCCTGCGGTGTCCAGGGCCCGAGCCTGCTCCAGCCGGTGCGGGGCGGTGGCAACGATGATCACCGGCACACCCCACCCTCGAAGCCGGGAACGGCGTCACATCGTCCGCTGCAGCAGTAGTCGCACGCGCCCCCAACGCGACAGCCGCGGTTCGCACCGCACCCGTTGCCCGACTCCGCGCAGAAGCAAGCCCCGGTGGGATCGAAGCCGTAGACGCAGCACGCGCCGTTTACCTCGCAACCCCGCGCCCCTGACGGCGCCGTGCATCGGCACCCGACGAAGGAGAACCCCCCGCCGGGGGCAGACTGGGCGCAGCAGGGCGCTTTCAACGGATCGCAGCAGACCCCGGTCCCGACGCCGGGAGCGGACTCGCACTCGGCCTCGCCGCCGGGGCAGATGCCGCTGTCGACGCATGCCCCATCTTGGCAGGCCTGATCGGCTCCGCAGACGAAGTCCGGATCAGCCGAGCCACACCCGCCGCAGTTCTTCGGGTCGATCAGCGTGTTGCGGCACCGGCCGTCGCAATTCTTCAGGCCCGGGTTGCACCGGCACTGGCAGTTTCCAGTCGGTCGGCCGTCACGGGCGCACCGCCCCGTGCCCTCGCACCGTGACCGCGCGCAGCAGTCCGCGGTGGTCGCGCACGCCTCGCGCACCTGGCGGCAGGCGGCCGCGGCGTCCCCGCGATCGAACTGGCCGAGGCCGGCAGCGAACGCGCCCCTGGCGAGGCCACGGAAGACCCCGCGCCGGGTCGCGCGCCAGGCGACTGCCTTGGTCAACCGATCGAACCGCCCGCCGTCCATCATGACCTCCACCCCTAGGGTGCTCGGCACCAACCCATCGGACCGGGCGACCGTGGCGAGGGTAAGTGCATTTCGCGTGCCTCGAACGCTCGGTTCCCGGAGTTCCGCGTTTCATGTCGCGCCACCGTTGAAGTCGACGACGTGGAGCAGTTCATCGTCGGGCACGGCCAGCAGAACGAGCTGTCGTCCGCCTCGCTATCGTTGCGGTGAGCGGCAGACCAAGTGCAGCCGGCTCGCTGAACTGTTCAATCGAACCATCGCATTGGAAACGTTGCGCCTCGTTGACCTGTTAATTTGGCTCCAGAACGGGTAAAATGGGATAGGTGCGCGGCGATTAGGGGAGCGGCAATGAGCCGCTAGCAACCCGACTCACCGCACGAAAAAAGCGCTCATGCCCAGGGGCATGAGCGGCTGGGTATCGTGATCGCGAGGTGCTAGCGATGGATCGCTACGGCTACAGCCGACCGCCGACCTACTCGCGCGTCTCGACCGCGGCGCCGAGCTTCTTGAACCCGGCGGTGTCGATGCCGGGCTTTCCGGGCGCGGGCTTCGCCGGCGAGGAGAACATCCTCAACCCCAACCTGCGGCCGGGGATGCCGGGCTGGGCCGGGAACGCGGCACCACCGACCACGCCGCCGGCGTTCCCCAAGCCGTCCATGCCGAGCGGGAGTCCGGCCCGCGCCCCCGGCGGTCAATCGAGCCTGGGCCAGGACATCGCGGCCCGAGTGCAGGGCGCGGTCGGTGGCAATCGATCCGGCTTCGGCGGGATCGCCACGCCCAATCGACCAACCCCGCCGGCCATGCCCAATGCCTTTGATCTGGGTGACTCGATCCGGTCACGGGTGCAGGCCGGAGGTGGCGGGATCACCCCATTCCCGACCCAAGGCCAGACCGGGCGGGCGCGGCCGCCAGCAATGCCGAGCCTGCCGGGGAGTGACCTCGGGGCACAGATTCGGAGCCGGGTCAGCGGCGGCCAACAGGGCCAGTGGGGTGCGCCGCCACAACCGCCGGCGATGCCAGACTTCCGCACCCCAACCAGGTCGTCGATGCCGGACCAGGGATCCGCGCCGGCGCCGGTGGCGGCTGGCCAACCAGGGATCGGGGCGCCAGGGCTAACCGGGCAAAGCATGGCTCCCGACCAGGGCTACACGCCGGCCCCGACCGAGCCAACCGCGCCGTCAAGTGGCGGCACCTTGGGAGCGCCCCAAGGTCAAGTCCCGATCGGGAACATCACCGGCGGCGGCGACTGGGCCAACGTCAATGCCTACGATGCCACCTTTGAGCAGGCTGGAGCCGTGCACGGTGTCGATCCGGCGATGTTGAAGTCGATGATGATTATTGAGTCGGGCGGGGCGCAGGGGGCGGTTGGAGCTGGTGGCGCCGCCGGCGCGATGCAGATCAAGGCTGATGTGTGGGGAGACGATGCGGCCGCTCTGGGGTACGACCTGAACACGGTCGAGGGCCAGATCGGAATGGCGGCAGCGATCCTGGGCGGCGACACCTGGAACGCGGGCGGTTCGACGCCGGAAGAAATCTTCCTCTCGACCTACTACCCCGTACCTGGTGGGCTGGATGCCTACGGAGAGTCGGGCCACACGCCGCGGATGTACCTTGACGACATCGCGATGTACACCGACCAGATCAACGGGGCAGCGCCGGGCGGCGGGATGACGGCGGCGCCCGAGATGGGAACGGAGGGGATTACACAAACCCCGGAGGGTGCTTATACCGATGGCGCGACGACCCAAATTCCGCCGGGGACGGTGAGCGGGCCAGTCACGCCGGAGATGACCGGCACCACGGACGAGACCGGGAACGCGCTGGTCGATGCCGCGGTCAGCTTCGAGGGGGAAGTGCCCTACCCGTCCACCTGGACCGGAAACCCCGGCGCCGGGCAAGACCCGATGACGTATGGCGGCTGGGACTGCTCCGGGTTCACCTACTGGCTCGACCAGAACTACGGCGACGGCACGCTGGCCCAGGGGTCACACCACCAGTACCAGCAAGCGATGGACGGTGGCCATCTCAACGGTGATCCGAGCCAGCTCCAACCGGGGGATATGGTCTTCTTCGACACGGGGTTAACGACCGGCTCGGGGGCGGAGCTGAACAACGCTTCGCACGTCGGGGTCTACATCGGGGACGGGCAATTCATTCACTCGGCCAACCCGAGCGAAGGCACTGTCATCAGCAGTCTCGATTTGTATATGACGAACTATCCCTACCTGGGATCAAGTGACCTCATGGTTAACCCTGGGTACTAACCGCCGGGGGTCGTGCGGAGGTAACGAACGCAGTGCAGGTTGCTCATGTCGTCCCGATAGGTCCCGGTATACCCCTCGATGGTCTGATTGATCGTGCAGATGAAGTCCACGCTCCGCGTCGGATCGCTGGGAATGATCTCGTAGACGGGGACGCCCGAAAGCAGAAGTTCACCGGCGGGACCGAAGTTTTCTTCCTGGGGCACGATGGCGATAGCTTCCAGGGCCTCGATTCGGGCCTCCAGCTCGGCGATTGTGGCGTCGGACGCTTGCTTGCCGGAGGCGTTGACGTGAGCGATGCCGGCCAGCAGCACAGCGATCACGGACAGGGCGATCAGGGCGGTTCGGGTCATGGGCAGTTCCTCTCTCTAGTCGGCCCATTCGGGCATTGGGGCGCCGGGGATACGGTCGATACGGATACAGCGAATGGTGACGGCACTCAACCCCTCGATGGGAGCACGGCTTTGCTCACAGTCCATCTCAAAGGCGAGATCAGGGAACCGTTGGTTGGTCTGAGCCAGCAGCGCACGTTCCGCGAATGGGGTCAGATCGGGAATTTCCAGTACGGGCGGCAAGGCGTTGGCTTCCAGTATGTCAATGCGTGCTTCCAGGGCGTCAATCCGTGTCTCGTGTCTGGCGATCTCCTGCTCAGCGGTTTGGGCCGCATTCGCTTTGACCTGGGCGAAGGCCAGCGAACCCAGACAGATCACGCTGAGGACGACGAGGGCAGCTCGGGTCATGGCTATCTCCTTGACGAGCTCGACCAACAATCACGCCACCCACGATCGGGAGGATGACGACGATGCACACCCCGGCGAACATGCCCCAGATCCTGCTGATGGAGCTGGTTCGGCGCCTGATCGCCAGTCAGCAAGGAGCGGTCTTGCCGCGCACCATTGGTCCTGCCCCGGTTCCACCTCGTCCGCTTGTCTTCCCGAACGATCGAGGGCCGCATCCGGTGTCGCGCCCCTCCGTGGTTGCCCTGCCCAATCCCGGCCACGACCGGAGTGCTGGCCGAAGGTCTGCCGACATCCTCAATGCCCGGCGAACGAACTCGCCTTCTGGCGCAACGGTCAGTGAGAGGGCACTGAGGCGCCCTTCAATCTTGTGATCGCTCAGATTCTCACGCGCAAGGGCAGGGAGAGGGAGGCAGCGGCTAGTCTTTCCCCCCCGACGATCAGCCGCGATCCCCCCGCGTATACTCCATCTCTAACGCCAACAACTCATCCGGGCTCATGCCTCGTGTCGCGATGGGCTGACGATCACTGGGCGGGGTCTTGGTCAGATCGAGGGTCTGCTTGACGGGGGCCACGCCAGAGAGACCCGCCAGCCAGATCGCGGCGTCGAGGCGCACCTTGGACGGGGTATCGCCGGTGGCATCGTCGCGAAGCTCGACCGCGGTCTGAATCGACTTCAGGGTCTCACTATTGACCACGGAACGGAGGGCACCGCGTAGCGACTTCGCCTCCTCGTCGTCTTCTTGGCGCGCCCGCTCCTGCCACCGGCCATCCTTGCTCCAGTTGCCGAGCGTGCCATGGGCAATCTTGGTCAGCTCGGCGGTTTTGCGGAGCGAGCGACCGGCGGCGATGCGCCAGCATTGGTAAGCGGCTTCCCGATCAGGGGCCGTGTAGCGATTCCCGTGCGGGTTGGGCAGTTGGATCACTTCGGCGACCATAGCTGCGCTCCTGCGATAACGACATGTCCTCCCCGAAGTTTAACACGTCCTGATGGGGGAATTGGGAATACATCCCACGAGAAACCTCGAATTGACTTTACATAAATATCGAAAATCCTGAATCATGTGGCGGCCGAGGGCTAGGCTGGGCTGTCTTGGTCTCTGTTGGTAGGGGTAGGTAATGTCCTGGGGGTGGGGCTGGTGGGGGTGCTAGCTGTGGTCGTGATGCGGGAGGCGGAAGCGGTGGGGCTGGTGGGAGTCGCTGAAGTCGTGATGCTTGGTGCTGATGGTTGGGAGTTGAGTGCTGGTGTTGGTAGCTCGGGCTGGAGGTAATGGGCTGATGGCTGAGGAGGTAGTGGGCTGGAGACTGATGCTGCTAGCTGAGGTGATGGAGCTGGAGGCTGGAGGTAGATGCTGCTGGGTGTGGCGATGGAGAGGGGCGATGCTGGCTGGTGAGGATGGGGGATGGGGTTGAGCAGGGATGACGTAGGTACTTTGCGGATGGTCGGGTGCTCCTGGTTAGATGGCTGATGTCGGGGATGCTGCGAGCTGGGTGGCCGCCGCACGTCACGGGCTGGTCCACATGCGCAGCCGGGCATTCATCTGTGCCAGCCGGGAGGCAAGCAGGAACGCCTCGGGACTCGCATGCTCCTGAAGTTCAGCGATGCGAGCCAGGAACTCCGCCTGCGTGATTGCCTTGCGTAGCAGGTCCTCGACCAAGCGCAGGGCTTGATCGTTGATCACGCGGGCCTCGACCCACAACGCCATATCCGCCGGTTCGGTCCGCGCGACCTCGTCCGCGACCTCGCGCAACATCACTTCCACCTGTGGTTCCGCGTCACGGTCGCTCATCCAGACCCCCTGCCATTGAGCCAAATGGTAAACTGCATACATCCGACCTGTTCCAGCGGGTTGGGGATTGCAAGCCGTCTTCGGGCTAATCCTCGGAGGCGGCTTTTTCATGCCCACGCGCCACGAGATCATCCGGACTCACGCCGAGCGCGTCTGCTAGGCGCGTGATCGTGCTCAGCCGTACCAGGCGCGTGTTGGCTTCCAGGCGACTAATATTCGAGTACGATGACCCGATCTTTTCCGCCAGTTGCGCTTGCGTCAGGTATTGCGCAAGCCTCGCCTGCCTGAGCTTTAACGGATCGAGTTCCACGCACCACCCCTTATCACTAACTCATATTCGTATCATAACATGCTTGACTTTTACTTATCAATAACTTATCATTACTCTAGTTGGGACAGCAATCCCCAACCCGGAGCCGGAGCGGCAGTGCTGGAAACGCTGCCGCACACCACAGGAACAGGAGAAGTCGGATATGGCAACCGCGATTCGTCGTCCCCGCGTCGCCACCCCCGCCCGCTGGCAGAAGGCCTTACAGCGCGCCCTCGATGGCCAGGTCCAGGTCCGGCAGCTCGCCGGCTCCGGCGCCTGGATCGCCACCAGCGCCAGCGATGGCAGCACCGCCTACGAGCTAGAGATCA
>JALZJP010000043.1 GCA_030859715.1 Chloroflexota bacterium | reverse complement strand
CTCTCTCGCCGCGCTGAGCCGGCGAATCTCGTCCGGCAACACTCGAAGCTCCCGTTCCCGCGCCAATAGGCCGCTTTCACGGGCCGCCACGCCCCCGGTCACCGAGCCGCCAGACCGCGCGATCTCTCCGGCCAGCGTCACCGCGCTCCAGCCGCCCGGGAGATGTGGCAACGATTGGCGGGCCGCCGGGAGATCAACCACGACCAGCGTCCGCCCGAGCAGTGCCGCAACAATGTCACGAAGCTGATCATCGGCCCCCACGAGCTCCGCCGCCACGCCCCGTGTGCCCGGCAGCCGCAGCGCCGCGTCGAGCCGGGCATCCCGACCGTGGCCGCCACGCACGGTGTCCAACGGCTGAAACGTGGCGCGCCCGGCCCGCGATCGCTTCAAATGCGCGATCGCGGTTTCGGCGTCGGACCAATGCTCGACCACGATGTCTTGCATATGGCCTCCTAGCGCGACCTCAATCGCCGCGTCGAGCTCGGCCGGAACCTCGACCAGCTCGGCGACGGTGCCCAGCGTTCCAGTCAGGGTGCCGGCGGCTGCCGCCGCCAGCACCTCCCGCACCCCGGCGTGGAGACCGGCGCCGCTTTGGTGCATCCGGGTAAAGGCATCCAGCCTGGTCGAAGCGTGCGTGAGCAATCGTTCACTCTCCGCTAAGGTAGCGGTGGCCGACTCCAGTCGCCTGGCGGCCTGATCGCTCGTGGCGCCTAGCTCCGTCAGCCGTTGATCGATCCGATCCAGCGTCGAAGCCGCTGATATTGCCGCGGCGTCTACGTCATTGAGCTCGCTTACGAGGCGTTCAAGTCGATCCCGGCGGCCGGCGGTCTCCGCCAACAGGCGCTCGCGTTCGGCGCCAACCGACTCGGCTCGTTGCTCGAGCAACGCCACCGCGCGTTCGCGGTCGGTAAGGTCTCGCTCGGCGTTGGCGCGGCCGGCCTCAAGCTGCCGCAATTGGTCATCCAGCGCTTGCCGGAGCGATCGCTGCTCACGAACCTGTCGATCACGTTCCCGCGCGTTCGTTTCGGCTGCCCGCAGCGCCTGGTCGATCGCGGCAAGCTCGGCCGTTACCTGCCCCAGCTCGCCCGCGACCGTGACCGCTCGTGCCTCGAGCCCATCCCTGGTATCGGCCATGTCGTCGCCGCGACGGGCCAAGGCCGTGGCACGCTCGGCCGCCAGGTCACGCTCGTGCTCCATCGCTCGCAATCGCTCGCTCACCACGCCGCGTTCCGCATCGTGCTCGCCGAGGAGCGTGCGCGCCCGTTCCGCCGCCTTGGTTTGAGTGCCGTTGTCCAGCATCAACTTGTCCAGGGAGGCCCGAGCCTGGCTCAATGCGTTCCGGCACCGCGTCAGTTCTCTGTTCGCGGCATCGACGCGGGCCACGCTCACGTTCAGTAATCGTCGAAAGTGAGCTTGTTGCAGCGTCCGCAACCGGTCACGCACCGACTGCCATTCGCGCGCCTGGCGGGCCACTCGCTCCAGCGTCCGCAGCCGCGGCTCCAACTCGGTCAGCAGGTCGGTCAACCGCTCGCTATTCGACTCCGTTTCGGTCAAGTTTCGCTCGGCTTCGGCCACTTTCAGGCGCAGCCCGGCGAGGTCGGCGGCATGCTCGAACAGCGCCCGTCGCTCATCGGGCCGCTGGCTGAGGGCGGCGTCCACGAGCCCCTGGCCAACGACCAGATGGCTCTGACCCAGCGAGGCGGTCAGCAACGCCACGTCCTTGAGCCTGACCCGCTTGCCGTTGATCAGATAGTGGTTCTCGCCCGAGCGGAAGGCGCGGCGGGTGACCGTGACCTCGGCAAAGTCGATCGGCAGCCAGCGCTCCGCGTTGTCGAAGGTCAACGTCGCCTCGGCCAGGCCGGCCTGCGCCCGGCCCTGGCCACCGGCAAAGATGACGTCCTCGGTCCGCCTGGCACGGAGCGCCGACTGCCCTTGCTCACCGAGCACCCAGCGGACGGCATCGGCGACGTTGGACTTCCCGCTCCCGTTTGGGCCGACGATCGCGGTAATCCCCGGCTCAAAGGCAAAGACGGTCCGCGAGACGAAGCTCTTAAAGCCAAGCAGCTCCAATTTCGTCAACCGAGGGGCTTGCATTTCGGGCCTGAAATCAACCGTGAGGGGCCGCTGGGGCGGCGCCGAAGTAATCATCGGATGGCGTCCAGGAGCCAGATCATGGGGTAGCTCGCTTCATCCGTTCGAGCGAGTGGTCCGAATGGCGCTACTTCCTGATGGTGGTCCACGGCGCCAGAGCGGCGGGATACCAGCCGGGCGCCTGGATCACATCCAAGGCGGTTCGGGATGGTACCATCGGTGCGCGATACGTCGCGCCGCGGCATCTGTCCGCGATTCAGCCGGCACCGTCCCATGTTCCGAAGTGAGTATGACACGTTGGATTCGGATCGACCCCACGCCGCCGCCGCGAACGTTCGCCTCGGGCTGTCAAGCGGCGCCCTCTATCCCACCCCAACCGACGAGGTTCCCGCCCTCGCCGCCCGGTATGGGTTCCGCGATCTCGAAATCATGCTCCAGACACCCGGCGAGTACGACCCGCGGTTTGCCCGGACGATCGATCAACGGTGTCGCGATGCTGGCTGTCGAGTCCACTCGGTTCACTTATGGCATGACGCCCACCGGTTGCTGACTCCGTACGCCCGGCGGACGCGGGAGGGTCTTGAGCTCTTCGACCGAGGCATCGAGTGGGCTGCCTTGCTGGGGGCGCCGATCCTAGTCTGGCACGGCGCGAACAAGCAAGACGTCGCCACGCCGGACGGCTGGCAGCGGTTCCTCGAGGTGGTCGCGGCGCGGGGCGCGGCCTGCGCCGCCGCGAATCGGATGCTGACGCTCGAAAACGTCTCCTGGTGCGCGCTCGCCACCGTTCGAGAGGTGTCAGCGTTCTCAGCCGCCCTCGAGACCATGGATCCGGATCGCGTGATCGGGTACACGTTCGACCCGTTCCAAGCCGCCGAGGCGGGAGCGAACCCCTTCATGCTGCTGGCGGCCATGGGCGATCGCGTCGCCAACGTGCATCTGAGCGACCTCCGGCAGGCAACCCCTGGCGCGCGTCACCTCCTGCCGGGAGAAGGCGATCTGCCCTGGCCCGCCCTTCTGCGGGCGGTGCATGCCGTCTACCAGGGACCGCTGATGATCGAGGGGGTGGTGGCATCTGACCTTCGACGGCTGGACCAAAGCCGAGCCATCATCGAGCCCATGCTCGAATCAATCACGAACCAACCTGAGGACGCCTGTTGCGACGCCCTCCCGCCCGGCGTGCGCGAAGGCATTCGCTTATTCAATGCCGGCCAATTCTATGCGTGTCACGAGGTGATCGAGCATGAATGGCACGCCGAACGGCGGCCGATCCGGCGCCTCTACCAGGGAATCTTGCAAATCGGGGTCGGTTTTCACCACGCCGTTGCCGGCAATCCCCGCGGCGCCCGGTTACTGCTTCAGGACGGCATCGACAAGGTTTCCGATTTCGTTCCTGTTTGCCTTGGCATTGAAACTGGTCTGCTTATGCGCCAGACGCGGTCCTGTCTCGACCGGCTGATCGAGCTCGGGCCGGACCGCGCGCGGGCGTGGGACGCGGCTACCATCCCACGAATCATGCCGTTTGGGACAGAGGATACCCCGCGTTGAGTGCGCCTCGAAGCGCGTTCGCCAGACCGGCGGTAAATGAGACTCGGGGTGAGTGGCGATCGGAAGTAGCTTCCAAATCGAATGAGGCCGGTGGCGAATCACCGAGCATTGTCGTCGTCGTGCCCACCTATAATGAGGCCGGCAATCTGGAACGGCTGGTGCCGGCCGTCCTCGGCCATGGTCCCCACTACCGCTTGGTCATCGTTGACGATGGCTCACCGGACGGCACCGGTCGCCTGGCCGATACGTTGGCCACCCGCTTCATGGGCCGGATCGAGGTCATTCACCGATCGCGGAAACGAGGAATCGGCCCCGCCTACGTGGCCGGCTTCGCCGCCGCGATGGCGACCGGCGCCGAGATCGTGGTCCAAATGGACGCCGACCTCTCGCACGACCCCGCTGATCTGCCGCGTCTGGTGGCGGCCGCGGCCGACGCTGATCTTGTGCTCGGCTCGCGCTACGTTCCGGGCGGCGGCACGATCGGCTGGCCGCTGCCGCGCCGGTTGTTGAGTAAACTTGGCGGCCACTATGCCCGGTTGGTGCTTGGCGTGCCGGTGGCGGACCTGACCGGCGGCTTCAAGGTCTGGCGCCGATCACTGCTGGCCGCCCTGGATTTCGACCAGGTCCGGGCCGACGGCTACGGGTTTCAGATCGAGACGACCTACCGTGCCATTCAGCACGGCGCCCGCCTCATAGAGCTTCCGATCGTCTTTGCCGACCGCATCGCCGGTGCGTCCAAGCTCTCACGCCGGATCGTGATCGAAGCGGCGGTCATCGTCTGGCGACTCCGGCTCGAGCCCCGGAACCGCACGCGAACCACCCGTCACCGGCGGGCCGAACCACCAAACAGCCAGTGACCGACGACTCCGTTCCGCCCGCGCTATTCAGACCGGTTGACGGCGCCCTCGTCCGGGCTTGACAGCCAGCGTAGTATTCACTGGTTTCGCCCGCGCGTCCGCGCTCGTCGAACCCACGCCGTTGTCCTTGTCATGCTATGTCTCCGTGAAGGAGTGCGGCGTCATGCCAGACCCTGATCCGCTGCCGACGCCATTGTCACCTACCGACCCGGACGGCAACGCTGGCTCACTCCCAACCGCGGCAACCGTCGATGCCCCGCCAGCGGTCCGGGTCCGCACCGTCCGCGCCCCGCGCAAGTCGGGCCCGCGGATGCAGCCTGACCTGGTGGGCAAGCAAGAGATGCGGGGCAAGCACATCGGTGACCGCTACGTCCGGGTCTGCCGGATGCAATCGGCCGATTTTGCGCTCACGGCGCCGGGGCATCTCGTTGCGACTGAAGAGTCGCTGGCGGCGCGGGGGCCGGTGGGGAGGGTCTTCGGCCGCGCCAAGCGCGTCCTGATTGGGGCACCGATCAGCACGGCGGCGGCGGGCCATGAGCGATTGACCAAGGTCAAAGCCCTGGCCGTCCTTTCCTCCGACGCGCTCTCCTCGGTCGCCTACGCCAGCGAGGAGATCCTGCGTGTCCTCCTCATCGCCGGTGTTGCCGCGCTCTCGCTCAGCCTTCCGATTGGAGCCGCGATCGTGGTGCTGCTGGTGATCGTCGGCATTTCGTACCGGCAAACGATCAAGGCGTATCCGAACGGCGGCGGCGCCTACATCGTGGCCAAAGACAACCTGGGGGACCGTCCGGCGTTGATCGCCGGCGGCGCCCTCTTGATCGACTACATCCTGACCGTGGCCGTCAGCATCGCCGCCGCGGTCGCTGCCATCGTGTCAGCCCTGCCCCAACTGCACGACGTGCGGATCACGCTTGGCATCGCCCTCGTCCTCCTGGTGACGGTGCTCAACTTACGCGGCGTTCGTGAGTCCGGGACGATCTTCGCGATCCCCACCTACCTCTTCATTGCCGGCATGTTCGTCATGCTGACGATCGGGCTGGCGCGGAATGCGGCGGCGGGCTTTCCCGTCACCGAGCCGTCGTTGGAGGTCGCCGGCCCGACCGGGGCGCTCGGCATCTTCCTGATCTTGCGGGCCTTCAGCTCCGGCTGCACGGCCCTCACCGGGGTCGAGGCGATTTCCGACGGCGTGCCGGCCTTTAAGAAACCGGAATGGAAGAACGCCCGCACCACCTTGACGGTGATGATCGCGATCCTGGCGGTGACGTTCTCCGGCATCACCTTCCTTGCTCATCAGTTCGGCGCGATCCCGATGAACGCGCACGATCCGAACTATGAAACCGTCGTCTCGCAAATCGCGCGGACCGTGTTCTGGGGGGAAAGCCCGGCCTACTACTACATCCAATTCGCGACGACCGCGATCCTGGTCCTGGCCGCGAACACCGCCTATTCAGACTTCCCGCGCCTTGCCTATTTCCTGGCTCGTGACCGCTACATGCCGCGACAATTCACCTTCCGCGGCGATCGCCTCGCCTACACGACGGGCATCCTGGTGCTCGGTGTCCTCTCGGCGATCGTCCTCGCGCTGTTCAGGGCCGAGACTGAAAATCTGATCCCGCTCTACGCCGTGGGCGTGTTCACCTCGTTCACGCTCTCCCAGGCCGGCATGGTCCGCCGCTGGTTGCGCCTGAAAGGGCCGGGCTGGCAGAGCGGCTTCGCGATCAACCTGACGGGGGCGATCTTGACCGGCGTCGTCGCTCTCATCATCGGCGTCACCAAATTCTTGAGCGGCGCCTGGATCGTCGTTGTGTTGATCCCGCTACTGATGCTGGGAATGCGCGCCATCTACAACCACTACACCCGCTCCTCGGGCGAGCTGGCGGTGCAGACGCCGCTCGACCCGGCGGAGATCAAGCATACGGTCGTCGTCCCGATTTCCACCGTGAACCGGGTCGCCCGCCAAACCCTGGCCTATGCCCGCTCGATCTCCGACAACGTCACCGCCGTCTACATCACCGACGACGAAACCGAGATCGAACAGATGCGGGTGGACTGGCAGGCGCTCGGCACCGACATCCCGCTCGTCATCATCGAGTCGCCCTACCGGTCGCTGGTCGGCCCCCTGCTCAGCTACGTGGACGAGATCGACCGCCAGCAGCCAAACGATACGCTGACGGTCGTCCTCCCGGAGTTCGTCGCGCGTCACTGGTGGGAGCAATTGCTACACAACCAGACCGCGCTGCGGATCAAAGCCGCCCTGCTCTTCCGCCCCGGCACCGTCGTCACCAGCGTTCCCTACCATCTGGAACGCCATGGCACGGCGCGGGCGAGCGAAGCGCCCCCGCCGAAGCTGGTTGACCGGTGAGCATTGGGGGAAAGGCGATCGCCGTGCTGATCTCACCGGCAGCTAAAGACAGCCGGTGAGAGGGCGACAACGATCGCCTTTCCAACGTCTTCAGCCAGAATATTTATCCACCCTCAACCCGGGGTACCACCTCGGTCGCCAGCAGCTCCAACGTCTCGAGGTCGGTGCTCTCGACTTGGGCGATGAAGTACTGGATGCCGGCATCGGCAATCGCTTGATAGTGGGCCACGACCTGATCGGGCGTGCCGGTGACGAAGGCGCTCGGCAGCGTCCGCCGGGTGCCAGGTGAGGTTGACGGCTTGGCGGCCTGTCGCTCCATCTTCTCGGCCAGATCAGCCTCGGTGCGAGCGATCACGAGCTTGATCGTGAAGTGGGTGCGCAGCACCTCGTCATATGGGCGATCGAGGTCGTCACAGTGGCGACGGAGGGCGTCCAGGCGTTGCGTGACCAGCGTGGCGCCGCCGCCGTCGCCAACCTTGCCGTCGATAGAGACGGTGTTGCTGACGTTGCAGGCATCGGCGTACTTGGCGACGAAGCGCAGGGTCACTTGCTCGCCGCTGCCGCCAATCATCACCGGCGGTCGTGGCAGTTGCACCGGCGGCGGCTGGATCCGCAAGTCGGTCACGCGGTAATGCTGCCCCTCGTAGGAGAACCGTTCATTGCCCCAAACGCCGGGGATGATCTCCAAAGCCTCGGCGAAGGCGGCGAACCGTTCCTTGGCCGAGTTGAATGGGATGTCGAAGGCGGCGAACTCCGGCACCAGCCAACCGATGCCGAGCCCCAGCACCAGGCGGCCGCCGCTCAGATTGTCGAGATCTGCCGCCAGCCGGGCCAGGTAGGCGGGATGCCGGTAGCCGATACAGTTCACCGCCGAGCCCAACCGCACCCGCTTGGTCACGGCCGCCAGCGCCGAGAGGCAGACCCACGGATCGGCGTGAATGGCCGGATGATCAAAGATGAACAGCCCGTCATAGCCGAGATCTTCAACCACCCGGCCAGTGTCGACCAGCGACCCCAGCGCATCGGCGCCGACGACCAACTGGACGCCCCAGCGAAGCCCTTCATCCCCGGCCGCCACCCACGGATGCCGCGCCATTGCCGCCCCTCCCCTTTGTTTGTCGATCGTTTGCTCAGTCGTTGGCGACCGATGTGACGAGTTGCGCCTCGCCCAGCAGTAGGATCGCCCGCTCGATCCGCCGCTGGACCCGATCTTTCCCGATCACGCGCAATGTCTCGAACAGGCCAGGCGATTGCGTTCGGCCGGTGACCGCCACCCGAATCGGCATAAAGAGCTGGCCGGCCTTCAGGCCCAGCTCGTCCGCCAGCGCCCGGAAGCGTGTCTCCGTCGCCGCCTCGTCCGCGAGATCGACCTCGTCCACCGCCGCCGCGATCGCGGTTAAGGCCGGCCGCACCGACTCCGGCGCCACCTTCTTTGGGATCAGCAGATTGACGTCATACAGCGGCAACTCGTCCTGCAAGAAGTACGATAGGTGCTCGGGACCGTCCGCCAGCGTTTCCAGACGGTCTTTCAACAGGGCGACGGCCGGCCGCAGTCGCTGGTAGTCGGGGTGCGACGGCTCGGCCGCGCCACGATCGAGCAGGGCCGCCTCGGCCAGGAAGGGGACTAAGCGAGCGGTGAGATCATCGAGGTCGAGGATGTGGTTGATGTAGTGCTGGTTGAACCAGCGCAGCTTCTGATAGTCGAACGTGGCCGGCGAGGCGCTGACCCGCTCCAGGTTGAACGATGCCAACAAATCCTCGCGGGAGAATATTTCCGTTGCGCCGTCCAGGCTCCAACCGAGCAAGGCGACATAGTTCATCACCGCCTCGGGCAGGTACCCTTGGGCTCGAAACTCCTCCATCCCGGTCGCCCCGTGCCGTTTGGACAGCTTGCCGCCGCCGGGGGCCAGAATGAGCGGCATGTGGGCGAAAAGGGGCGGTTTCCAATCGAACGCCTCGTAGAGGCGGACGTGCAGCGGGGCCGAGGGAATCCACTCCGGACCGCGGGTGACATGCGTGATCCTCATCAGATGATCGTCGACCACGTTCGCCAGATGGTAAGTCGGGAAGCCGTCGGCCTTGAGCAGGACCGCGTCTTCGAGGTTCTCGTTCTGGTACACGATCTCGCCGCGCAGCAGGTCGGTGAACCGGGTCTCGCCGGAGCGGGGCATGGCGAAGCGAACCACCGAGGGAATGCCCATCTCGAAATTCGCCTGGATCACCGCCGGGGCAAGGTCCCGACAGTGCCGGTCGTAACCGGGCGGCAGGTTGTTCGCCCGTCGCTCGGACCGGACCTGTTCGAGCCGTTCCGGGGTGCAAAAACAGCGATAGGCATGGTCAGTGGCGATCAGCCGCTCGACATGCTCCTGATGGATCGCCTGTCGTTCGCTCTGAATGTACGGAGCATGCGGCCCGCCTACGTCCGGCCCCTCGTCCCAGGAGATGCCAAACCAGGTCAGGGCGTCGAAAATACTCTGCACCGCGCCCGGCACCAGCCGGTTGCGATCGGTGTCCTCGATCCGGAGGAGGAATTGGCCGGGCCGACCCTCACGAGCGGCTTGACCATGCGCGAAGAGCCAGGTGAAGAGCGCGGTCCGGGCGCCGCCGATATGCAACGATCCGGTGGGACTGGGCGCGAAGCGGACGCGAACGGGAGCGGCTGCCGGATCTGTCATCGAACGAGACTCCCTCCCTCGCCGCCCGCGGGCGGGTGCTACGCCTCGAAGTATACCCGCCCTCCGTGGCAGGTCGATCGGTCATCCGGCTCGACGTTTGATAAGCGAGAAGGCATTGCGTATCCTCACCAATGAACCGGGCGGCACAACTGGGGAAAGAGGCGGCTATGCGGTCAATTGTTGAGAACGTCCTGTATCACCTCAACCAGCGGGCGACTCGAAGCCGGGTGATCGGTCCCTATCGCTTCCACTACTCGAACCGGGAAGAGTTCGGCCGCATCTACTACGAGGTTTTTACCGACAACGGATACCGATTCGAGGCCGCCACCGATTCACCGCGAATCCTCGACTGCGGCTCCCATATCGGCCTCAGCGTGCTCTACTTCAAGCTCCTCTACCCGAACGCCAGGATCACCGCCTTCGAGCCGAACCCGGACGTCTTCCCGATCTTGCAAGCCAACGTCGTCGACAACGGCTTGACCGACATCGAGCTCATTCACGCCGCGGTCACCGATCAGGACGGGACGGTGCCCTTTATCGTCAATCGCGACGGCGTCCGCAACTGGACCTGGGGCGGATCGGTGGTCTCGCATGCGTGGCACGACCCCGCCCGCAACCGGGTCGAGCGGGTGCCGGCCGTGCGCCTGGCGCCCTACATCGGTGACGGCGTGGATCTGCTCAAGCTCGACATCGAGGGTCTCGAAACCGCCGTCCTCACCGATGCCGGGGAGGCGCTCTCCCGGGTAAAGGAAATCATCCTAGAATTCCACGGCAGCAGCGCCAACCCCCGGAACGATCTCAATGAGCTGCTCCAGGTCCTCGCCCGACATGGCTTCACCTCCCGGATCGATCAAGCCTCGGTCACCGTCACCCCGGACGAGGTCGAGCGCACCGACCCGTTTTGGCTGAACATTTACGCCAAGCGGGCGTAATCCAGCTGACGGCTTGTCCTTGGACGCAATGCTCGCGAATCGCGTCCCGTGGCAGATGCACGACCGGACTATCGCTGTATAATGGACCCGAGGTCCATGATTCGGCTGGGAGCTGGTATCGTCCGGCCAGCCTTGGTCGCTAGCGATCGCGAATGACGGGTCCAGCCAGAGGAATGGTCCTGTCAACCGTCGCCGTCCCCAGGCGAGCCGCCAGCCAAGGAACACCACGCGGCCCTCGGACCGTTCGTCACGAAGGAATAGGAAGAGGAGATCACCTGATGATCGAAGATCCCCGGAAGTCCTTGCTGCACGACATCCTTCGCGGTCGCGTCTCACGCCGCGAGCTGGCACGCCGGGCCGGGCTCGCCGGCATCGGCGGCGCTGCCGCCGTATCGCTCGGCAACCTCCTACTCGAGACCGCCGGCGCCCAAGACGGGACGCCGGCCGCGGACCATACGCCGACCGGCGCTATCACCTGGGCGATCGAGTCCGACCCGGTGAACTTGATCCCGTATGGCGCGGTGGCGGGCGCCAATATGTGGGGCAAGGAGCCGATGTACGATTCCCTGCTTGCCTGGGATATCGACCTTCAGATCATCCCCGCCCTGGCCGAATCGTACGAGGCGGCGGCGGACGGCACCAGCTACACGTTCCGGCTGCGGGAAGGCGTCGTCTTCCACGACGGCCGGCCGTTCACGTCGGCCGACGTCGTTTACTCGCTTGAGCTGGCGATGAACCCGCCGGCGCCGGGCATTCAGCTTCCCTGGTTTGTCAACGTGGCGAGCGTCGAAGCCGACGACGAGATGACGGTCACGGTGACGATGACGCAGGAGGACCCGACCCTGCCCGGCGTCCTGGCTTGGTCGCGCTACAGCCCGATCGTGCCGAACGGCATCGCCGACGAGATCAACCTCCTCAGCGAGGGCATCGGCACCGGCCCGTTCCGACTGGTCGAGTTCGTGCCGAACGCCCGCGTGGTCTACACCGCGTTCGAGGATCACTGGAACCCCGCCGTGCCCTGCGTCCAGGACTTGACGCTCCAGGTATTGCCCGATGAGCAGTCGCGGGTGGCGGCGCTCCGTTCCGGCGAGATCGACGGCGGCACCTTCAGCCCCGACGTCGTGATGACGTTGGAAAACGACGATTCGTTAGAAGTCTTGAGCGGCCTGACCTCGGCCCCGCGGGTTATCCACTTCAACACGGTCAACGACGCGCCCTGGCGCGACTCCCGGGTCCGCCAAGCGATCAACCTGGCCGTCGACCGCCAGGAGATCATCGACAACGTCTACGGCGGCAACGCCGAGCTGACCGGCCCCGTGCCGCCGGGCTATGGCGACTATCCAGTGCCGGCGGAAACCCTGGCCGAGCTCTACGCGACGGATTTGGAGCAGGCCCAGGCGCTGATGGCCGACGCGGGCTTCGCGGATGGGTTCGAGGTCACGTTGCAAGCGATCGCGGCGCCCCGCGACTACACCCAGATCGCCGAGATCGTGCGCGAGCAGTTGCGGCCACTTAACATCAACGTCACGGTCGAGCCGCTCGAGATCGGCACCTTCGCCACCAACATCGGCGAAGGAAACTTTCAGTGGGCCTCGACCGGGCGCGGCATGCGCGGCGACCCAAGTGGCTACGTGGTTGACTTCCGGAATGGAACGGCCCTCAATATGGCCTGGTTCGGTGACGGCTGGAATGACGATGAGATCAACCAGCTCTACGACGACGGGCTGACCACGACCGACATCGCGGAGCGAGTCGCGATCTACCGCGAGCTGCAACAGCGGGTGATCGAAGATGCCGCCAACATCTATACGGTGCAACCGTACAAGTTCCAGGTGACGGGCACCCGGGTGACCGGGATGTATGTCTCCTACACCGATTTCCTGCCGGGGCTGCGCGTGGCCTGCGTGACGGACAGCTAGCCGCCCGTGGCCCTGTACGTCGCTCGCCGGCTGCTGATGCTCATCCCGACCCTGGTCGGGATGAGCCTCCTCATCTTCCTCATGCTCCGGCTCTTGCCGGGCGACATCGTGGACATCCTGGCCGGCCCCGACCCGCAGACGACGAGCGCCGCCCGTGACCAGTTGCGAGAGGCAATGGGCCTCAACGAACCACTTCCGGTGCAGTACCTCCAATGGCTCGGCGCCTTGCTCACCGGGAATCCCGGTGACTCGTTGCGCTCCGGCATCCCGGTGGCGGAGCTCCTGGCGAACAGCCTGCCGATCACCGTCCAGTTGGCATTCATGGCGACCCTGATCGCGACCGTGGTGGCAATCCCGCTCGGCATCGTCTCCGCCGTGCGACGGGATACGGGGCTCGATTTCCTGGCCCGCATCGGCGGCCTGATCGGTCTGTCGCTGCCGAACTTCTGGCTGGCGACGCTGGCCCTGCTGGTCACGTCGAAGGTCTTCAGTTGGGTGCCATCGACCCGATACATCTCGCCGATTGACGACCTCGGCGGCAATCTCCTGCAAATGATCCTCCCCGCCACCGCGCTGGCGGTCCAACTGATGGCGATCGAGATGCGAATGACCCGAACCACGATGCTGGAGGTGCTCAATCAGGACTACATCAGGACCGCTCGCGCCAAGGGGTTGCGAAACCGGCTTGTCGTCTATCGCCATGCCCTGCGCAACGCCCTGATCCCGGTGATCACGGTCGTCGGTTTCCAGCTCGGCGCCCTCCTCGGCACCTCGGCCATCGTCGAGGTGATCTTCGGCCTCAACGGCGTCGGCAACACCCTGCTCCAGGCGATCTTCAACCGCGACTACCCGCTGGTGCAGGCGGCGACGCTCTACCTGGCGACGATCTTCGTCCTCATCAACCTGGCGGTCGACGTCCTGTATGCCTACCTCGACCCCAGGATCAAGCAGGCATGACCACCTCGACCGCGACCGCGGTGACGTTGGATACGGCCGGCGTCCGGGGTCGGCCCTGGTGGTCAATCCCGCCGCGCTGGCGAAACCCGATCGGGATTGCCGGGCTCGTGATCGTCGTCCTCACGATCGTCGTGGCCATCTTCGCCCCGGTGATCTCCCCCTATGATCCCGACGCGCAGGACAATACGCGCCTCCTGTCACCGAGCGCTGCCAACCTGATGGGCACCGACGAGCTTGGCCGCGACACCTTCTCCCGGATCGTCTTTGGCGCCCGGGTCTCGCTGCAGGTCGGCGTCATCTCGGTCCTCATCGCCCTGGTCATCGGCGCCACGCTCGGCATCACCGCCGGCTACGTCGGCGGCACGATGGACTCACTGTTGATGCGCGTCACCGACGTGCTGTTCGCCTTCCCCGGCCTGGTCCTCGCCATCGTCATCTCGGGCTTGCTCGGCGCCAGCCGCACCAACGCCATGATCGCGATCGGCATCGTCTACGCCCCAGCCTTCGCCCGCGTCATTCGAGGCTCGGTCCTCAGCGTGATGAGCGAGCCATATGTCGAATCGGGGCGGGTCATCGGCGCCACCGGCCCGCGGCTGGTCCAACAGTATCTCCTGCCGAACATCCTGGCGCCGCTGATCGTGATGGCCACGGTCTATCTCTCCAGCGCGATCCTGAGCGAGGCGGCGTTGAGCTTCCTCGGTCTCGGCACTCAGCCGCCGGAGCCATCGTGGGGCGGCATGCTCAACCTGGCCCGAACCTACATGGAAATTTCCCCGTGGATGGCGATTTTCCCAGGTTTGGCAATCATGATCGTCGTCCTGGGCTTCAATTTTTTGGGTGACGGGTTACGGGACGTCCTCGACCCGCGCCTACGAGAACGATGACTCGAAAGTCCGAGAACGGGGTGAGATGCTGATGGCCGACGACGACCGGTTCCTAAAGATCCTGCAAGAAACGCTCTACGCTTCGGTGGTCTCCGATGTGCTCGATGCGCAAGGATTTCACGACCAGGCGATGTCGGCCCGGTTGCGTCCGTTGTCACCCGAATCCCGGGTCATTGGCCGCGCCCATACGGTTCTCACCGCCGATGTCTACGCCCGTCCTGCCGAGCCGTACCGGCTCGAGATCGAAGCGGTTGATACCCTGAAGCCGGGCGACGTGATGGTGGCGATGACCAACGATTCGCAACGGACCTGCTTCTGGGGCGAGCTGCTCTCCACGGCGGCGAGCGCCCGCGGCGCCACCGGCTGCGTGATCGACGGCCACACCCGCGACGTGCGCCGCATCATCGAGATGGGTTTCCCCGTCTTCTGCACCGGCATTCGCCCGGTTGACTCCTCGTACCGGTCGGTCGTCGTTGACTACAACGTGCCGATCATGTGCGGCGGGGTCCGCGTCTCTCCCGGCGATGTCATCTTTGGCGATTTCGACGGTGTTGTGGTCATCCCGCGGAACGTCCTGGCAAAGACGGTCGAGCTGGCGCTGGCGAAGGTCGAGAGCGAGGATCACAGCCGGGAAATGCTGCAACAGGGGCACCTACTGAGAGATGTGTATGACAAGTTCGGCGTGCTCTAATGCTACGCGGGGGAAGGGACAACCAGATGAAAATCACCGACGTGGAAGCGATCGTGCTGCGACAACCCAAGATCGACGACGCCAAAGCGGATGGGTCGCAGGATGCGCTGGTGATCCGGATCAGCACCGATGAAGGGATCACCGGCATTGGCGAGGCGGACTCGGTGCCCTCGGTCATCAAGGCGATCGTTGACGCTCCGCCATCCCATGCCGTGGCCGGCGGTCTCCGCCACCTGCTCATCGGCGAGGATCCGTTCGACACCGAACGGCTCTGGGACAAGCTCTACCGGGGCTCGATCTACTACGGTCGCCGCGGCGCCGTCATCCACGCCATCAGCGGCATCGACATCGCCCTCTGGGACTTGAAGGGTAAGGCGCTCGGGATACCGGTCTGGAAGCTGCTCGGCGGCTCCTTCCGCTCCGAAATCCGGGCCTACGCCAGCGCCCTGATGCCGGAGACCGTCGCGGAAGTGGAAACCCTGGTCGGCAGCCTGGTCGAGCGCGGCTTCACGGCGGTCAAGCTCGGCTGGGGGCCATGGGGCCGGGATGCGGACCTGGACGTGGCACTCGCCCGCGCCGCCAGGGCAGCGGCCGGGGATGGGGTCGAGCTCATGTTTGATATTGGCCTGGGCTGGCCGGACGCCAACCACGCCATTCAACAGGTGCGGCGGCTTGAGGAGTTCCGGCCCTATTGGGTCGAGGAACCGTTGATGCCGGACGACACCGCCGGTTATCGCAAGCTGGCCGATGCGGTGGAGACCCGGATCGCCTGTGGCGAAGAGGATGTCACCCGCTGGGATTTCGAGAACCTGATCGAGAAGACCGGCGTCGATGTGATCCAGCCCGACGTCACCCGGGTGGGCGGCATCTCGGAGTCGATGCGCATCGTGCGGTTGGCCGAGCTGAGCGGCACGGAGGTCGTGTTCCATTCCTGGAGCACGGGGATCATCAAGGCCGCCACCCTGCAACTCGCCGCCGCCTGCCCCCGCATCCCCTTCTTCGAGTACTGCGTCGCCGACACCGAGCTGAACAAGCGGCTGGTGACCGAGCGCTTCCCGCTCAAAAACGGCAACGTCGCCATCCCCCAAGGACCGGGGATCGGGATCGAGATCGATGAAGACGTCGTGCGCGAGTTTACCGTCGCCTAGTTAGCCGCCAATACGCCAGATTCAAGGAGACATGATGACCGCACATACGTTCCAGGCCGGGGTGGGCCGCGTCGTCATCACGCCGCCGCTCTCGGCGCCGCATGCCAGTTGGGGGGCGCAGGTCCACGTCCTGCCGGACGGCGTCGACGCCGACCTCTGGGCGACCGCATTGGTCGTCGATGACGGGACCACCCGCGCCGCCTGGATCGACCTCGATCTCGTCATCCTGACCAACGAGGAGGCGCGGGCGGTCCAATCGGCGGTTGGCGAGGCGCTCGGGATACCCCGCGGCCACGTCAAAGTGACCGTCACCCACAACCACGCCGGACCGCCGCCCAGCACCTGGAATTGGACTAAGCGAGGGCAAGCGGCGCTCGACGGCTATTTCGCGATGCTCCCGGAGTACGCCGCCGGCGCCGCCCGGCTGGCCCTTCAGTCGCTCTGTCCCGCCCGGATCGCCGCTGGCTCAGGCGTTAGCCATGTCGCGGTCAACCGGCGCGAGACCGCTCCGGACGGCCGGACCATCACCGGCTACAATCCCGCCGGCGTCATGGATCCCGAGGTCTTCGTGGCCCGGATCGATGATCTCGATCACCACCCCGTCGCCGCGATCGTCGGCTACACGATGCATCCGACCACGCTGGGACCGTCGAACCGCCAGATCAGCCCCGATTGGCCCGGCTACCTGAAGCGGACGGTCGAGCACATCACCGGTGCCACCTGCTTGTTCATGCAGGGCGCGACGGGCGATGTCGGTCCCGGCCCCGATGGCTTTACCGACGACATCCGGGTCATTCAGCGGATCGGGGCCGAAGTCGGCTGCGAGGCGGCGCGCGTCTACCTTGGATTGACCCTGCCCGCGGTGCGGCACGAGCACGAGCGAATCTGGGAATCCGGAGCGCCGCTCGGCCGGTGGAAAGCCACACCGTTGCCGGATGAGCCGGTCCCGGTCCGCGTTGCCGAAAGCCAGGTCGAGCTGCCGGTCGCTGAGCAAGTGCTGGTCGCGGACGCCGAGGACGCGGTTGCCGCCGCTCAAGCCTGGTTGGACGAGCTGAAAGCGTCGGCGGCGGACTCGCCCGAGATCGAAGCGGCCACCTTTGTCGTGAAGCGCGCCAACATGACCCTGTCGCGGTCACAAGCGTATGGCGGTCGGCCCACCTATGCCGAGCGACTACACCTCCTGCAAATCGGTCCGATCGTCCTGGCCGGGACGGAGGGCGAGCCTTTCTCTGAGATCGGCCTCGCGATCAAAGCCCAATCCCCCTTCCCACACACCTGGTTCGGCGGATACACCAGCGGCTGGGCCGGCTACATCCCGACGCCGGAGGAGTATCCCCGCGCTGGCTACGAGGTCGAGACCTCGCCCTTCACCCCGGACGCCGCCGGCATCTTGATCGTCGAGACCGTGGCCGCCCTGCGCGAGCTGCACCGGCAAGGTGAGTCACTGGCGGAGGAACGAGGATGATTCGAGACATCACCCCGGTGGCCGGGATCGATTGGGACAGCCCCGGCGCCCGGTTCTATCACCTCCCTTTTACGCACGATCATCTTTGGGGTCGGATTCGCGTCCCGCTCTTTGTTGCCTGCTCGCCCAATCCCGGCACCACCGTGGTCGCGATCGGCGGCACCCACGGCGATGAGTACGAGGGACCGGTCGGGCTGAAGAACCTGATCAACGATCTCGATCCCGGGCACTTGGTCTCCGGTCGCTTCATCGTGCTGCCAACGCTCAACGTCCCCGCTTTTCGCGCCGGCACCCGCGATTCGCCCCAGGACGGGCAGAACATGAACCGGGTCTTCCCCGGCGACGCCGCCGGCACGATCACCCGGCGCATCGCCCGTTTCGTCACCGACGAGGTCTTTCCCCGGTCGGACGTCGTGATCGACCTTCACGCCGGCGGCGCCGGGTTTGAGATCGTCCGCTGCATGTCGTTCCACCAACTCGACGACCCCGGCCAATACGCCAAGTATCGAGCGACCGCATTGCTGTTCGGCACCCCGTTCGTGATGGTCTACGCCAGCGGCCTCGGCACCGGCCTGCTGACGGAAGCGGCGGAAGCATTGGGGAAAATCACGATCGGCAGCGAGCTGGGCTACGGCGCCTCGACCGACCTCGACGGCGTGCGTTGGGCCCACCACGGCACCCGCAACGTTCTCCGCCACTTCGGCCTCCTGGACGAACCGGTGGCTGACCTGACGGCGCCCGGTCTCGACCGGCAACGCATCCTCAGCGCGACGAACCTGGATCGCTACGTGACGGCCCCCGTCAGCGGCATCAACGAGCCTCTGGTCAACGTCGGTGCCTTCGTGCAGGAGGGCCAACCCGTCACCCGCATCCATGACTTCGAGCGCTTCGATGAGCCCCCCGTCGAAATCGTCGCCGACGGCGACGGCTACGTCATGTGCCGGAAATTCCGGGCCGCGACCGAGCAAGGCGAAGTCGTCATGGTCATCGCCAGCGAAATCGCGTGAGTCGTGAGTCGTGAGTCGTGAGTCGTGAGTCGTGAGTCGTGAGTCGTGAGTCGTGAGAAGAACGTGGCTCGTCACAATCGAGGTGTCAAGAGACGCGCACTAGCCGACCAGACACCCGATGCTTACGACTCACGACCTACGACTTACGACTCCACATGCTCCAGCATATTCATCATGCCTTGCAGGTAGCCGATGGCGTGGGCCCGGCCGCGGTGCGCCCAGGGCGTGTCGTCGATGACGTGGGGGACGTGGTCATCGAGCATGAAACCGGTGAAGCCGACCCGTTTCAGCGCCAGCATCACGGTGGCGGGATCGTAGTTACCTTCGCCGAGGAAGCACTCCTGGAAGGCTGGCACGGTGCCCTGCACGTCCCGGTAATGGACGTAGAGAATTTTTTCTAGCGGCCCGAAGAAGTCAATCATGTCGAGCACGGTTTGGGCGCCGCCGGGCATCTCCGAGCAGCAGCCGAAACAGAGATCGAGCCCCCAGGCCGGGCTGGGCGTGATGTCGTGGGCACGCTTGAAACCGTCGATGCTGCCGAAGATGCGGGCGATCCCGCCCAGCATCGGCACCGGCGGGTCGTCCGGGTGGAGGGCCAGCTTCACCCCGGCTTCCTCGGCGACCGGAACGACGGCCTTGATGAAATACTCGTAGTTCGCCCACATGTCGTCCGCCGTGAACACCCGCTCCGGGTTTTCGCTGTCGGGGGCCGAGACCCAGATCGCATCCTTGCGCTCGTCCAGCTTGGCGACGAAGGCGCGTTGCTGATCGGGCGGGCCGCTGACCAGCGCCATATCGAACGAGGTGACATGGGCGCCGCCGCGTCCCGGCGTCGTGCGCGAGGTCCGCCAGACCGAGTTCGGCATGAAGGCATAGCCGAGGATCGGGATCCCGGCCCGTCCCATCGCCCGGATCGTGGCCTGGTAGTGCTCGATCTGCTCGTCGCGGCCGGGCAGACCAAGCATCGCTTTGTTAAAGAAATGGATCGGGACGTTTTCGATGGCTTCCATCTTCAGTCCGTACTCGCCGCACTTGTCGACCAGGGCGCGCAGGTCGGCTTCTTCCCAGCGTTCCTCGCCCGGCAGACGCGGCGTGTTCATTTGCACCCCGGTGACGCCAAGCTGGGCCGCGAAGGTGAGCTTTTCGTCTGTCAGCTCGTTGAACTGGCCGATCGCGATCCGCATTCCCGGCTCCGACATCCCGCCGTCTCCCTTCGACCCCGCTCGCGGTGTTGACAGTCCCGCCAAAGGTTGATAGCGTCGCAAAGTTCGTGCAAGTTGTACAGAGCTTTGGTCCCGAGTGATGCAGGGGGAAGACCATGAAACGGTCCTACGTCTCACGCCGTACTGTCCTGCGAGGAGCCGCCGCCTCGAGCGCGGCGGCGGTGGGCGCCGGTATCGGAGTCTCCGGCATTTCAGAAGTACTGGCGGCGCGGAAGGCGCCGGCCCATTTGCGTCTTCAGGAAGAACAGCTCGTCTACTGGGGCGGCCTCATTTTTTCCGACGACGCCAACAACATGCTGGTGGAGGAGGTTGCCGCCTGGGGTGAAGCCAACGGGGTCGAGACCGAAACGGTCATGATTAACCAGAACGAGACAGTGCAGCGCGTCTCGGCCGCGGTCGAATCCGGCACGATGCCGGACGCGCTCGACATGGGGCTTGACCTCTTGCTGCTTTTGTCGAACTCGGATCAGCTCAACGACCTGACCGACCTCTGGGACTCGGTCGGCGAGGCCCAGGGCGGTTGGTACGAATCGGTGGCGAACGCGGCCAGCGCCGAGCTGCTGGGCGGCGCCCGCACCGGGCTGCCGTTCGGCGCCAGCGGCAACCTCCTCTTCTCGCGGACCGACGCCCTGGAAGCGGCCGGCCTAACGCCGCCGCCGGGAACCTGGGAAGAGCTGGCGGATTTCGCCCGTGAGGCCCAGGCGCCGCCCCTGTATGGGATGGGCCTGTCCCTCTCGAACGTCGGTGACGGCAACTTGCAAGTTTCGGTGATGCAATCATACGGCGGCCGCGTCGCCGACGATGCCGGCACCACTTGCACCATCAACTCCGAGGCGACCCGAACCTATTTGGAATGGGTGTCCACCGCCTATAGCGACGGGCTCTTCCCACCGGGGGCCACGACCTGGGACGGCGCCGGCGACAACACCGCCTACCAGTCCGGCCAGGCGATCTTCATCGCCAACACCGGCAGCGTCTCGCTCGCCCTCGCCGACACCGACCCCGAGCTGCTTGAAATGACCTCGTTCTCGCCGCTGCCGGCTGGGCCGGTGGGCCGGATCTCGCCGATCAGCCTCAACCTCCGCGCCATTCCCACCTCGACCGCGGATGTCGATCGCGCCAAGTCGCTCTTGGAGCATCTGTCACGGCCCGAGTTCATGAGCGAATACTTCAAGGTCGCCATCTACGGCCCCGTGCTCCAAGATCAGGCGGAATTTGAAGCATACGCCGAAAGCCCGGTGCTGGCCGGCCTCTCCGACCTGGTCGAGGACGGCACCCCGCCGGGGGCGCCGGACGTCTACAACACCGCCTACGCCGATTTCAACGCCAACTTCATCGTGCCGAAGATGGTCCAGCGCGTCGTCATCGACGGCTACGACCTGGACCAGGCGATGGAAGAAGCGCAAACCCAGGGACAGGCGATCTACGACAAGTACTAGGGCCAACGCGATTCACCTGTAGGGTCGCTGCTTGCCGCGACCCTACAACTCGGTTGATTGCGCTACTCGAAGCGATCCGCTCGCGGTGCCGACGACAACGTGATGAGCGCCGACCGTGGAGACTTCCCGATGACCTTCGCCAGCCGCCAGGCCTTATGGGGATATCTGCTGGTGGTCCCGGTGCTGCTGGTATTGTTGGGTCTGGTCGCCTATCCGTTCTTCTACGCGATCTTCATCTCCTTCACTAGTCGCGTCGTGGGCGATCCCGGCGACTGGGTGGGGCTGGCGAATTTTCGCTACCTGATCGGCCAGTCGAGCTTCACGCGGACGATCGCCAACACGGTGACCATGGTCGTCGTCACCGGCGGGTTGAAGCTCGTGATCGGGCTCGCCCTGGCGTTGCTGCTGAATGAGCATATCAAAGGGCAGGGCATCTTCCGCGCCTTCGTTCTGTTGCCGTGGGCGATGCCCGGCTTCGTCGCTTTCTTGGTCTGGCGATTGCTGTTTGTGCCGGTCGGCGGCGGCGTCAACCTCGTGCTGACCGAGACCGGGATCTATCCCGAAATCGTCGACTGGCTCGGCCAGCGCTCGACCGCGATGCCGGCGGTGATCGTCGCCACCACCTGGCGCGGCTTTCCCTTCTGGTGCATCTCGTTTCTGGCGGCGCTGCAAAACGTGCCGAAGGAGCTGTACGAGGCGGCCAAGATCGACGGCGCCTCGGCCTGGCAGCGCTTCTGGTCGGTGACGGTGCCGAGCATTCGGCCGGTGATCCTGGTGGTGATCCTGCTGTCGTCGATCTGGACCTCGAACAGCTTCGAGAATATCTGGCTGATGACCCAGGGCGGCCCTTCGGACGCCACGATGGTCTTCCCGGTGCTTGCCTACTTCGGGATGCAGACGCAACGCCTGGGCGAAGCGGCGGCCGTCTCGGTGGCGATGGTGCCGGCGTTGCTGATCCTCGTCTTCTTCGTCACCGCCCTGATTCGAGACGACGAATGACGGCCATCGACCGCGAGCCAAGGAGACACATGGACACGAGCGGCGGCGCCACGCCCGGCGCAGAACTCCGAAACCAACGGCCGTGGTGGCGACACCCGGTCGTCCGCCTGCTGGGAATCTATCTGGTCCTCTTCCTGGTGGCGCTCCTGATCCTGTTCCCCATCTATTGGATGGTGACGATCTCGCTCAAGCTGCCACGGGACATCTACCGCCTGCCGTCTCTCATCCCGACCGCCCCCACCTGGAATAACTATGTCGAATTGCTGGCGGAGGAGGGCTATCTCGTTAATATTCGGAACAGCTTGATCGTGGCCTTAAGCACGACGGCGGTCTCACTCTTGATCGCCTCGTTTGCCGCGTACAGCATTGTCAGGTTCCGCTACCGGTTCAAGGGGCTGGTCGGCCGGCTCATTCTCTTCGCCTACCTGATGCCCTCGTCACTCCTCTTCATCCCGCTCTCGATCATCGTCGCCGAGCTGCGGCTCGGCAACAGCATCCACGGCCTGGTGATCGTCTATTTGACCTTCGCCATCCCGCTCAGCACCTGGCTGCTGGCGGGCTACTTTCGCGGTGTCCCGCCCGACCTCGAGGAGCAGGCGATGGTCGACGGCACCTCGCGGGTCGGCGCCTTGTTTCGCATCCTGCTCCCACTCTCGATGCCGGGCCTGGTCGCGGTCGGTATCTTCACCTTTACCGCGGCCTGGAATGAGCTGCTCTTTGCCCTGATCTTTATCACCTCCGAGGATATCCGCACCGTGCCGCTGGCGCTCCAGAACCTGATCACGGGGGACGTCTTCCTCTGGGGGCCGATCATGGCGGGCGCGGTGCTGTCCGCCCTGCCGGTGATGATCCTCTATTTCCTGGCCCAGCGTTTCATGGTCCAGGGGCTGACCGCCGGCTCGGTCAAGGGGTAGCGTCCGTCGCCGCGGGATGACAAGGCGGGGCGGGTGACGGTAGGGTATGGTCCCACGCCGGCAACGGATCGTCATCGGCCGAGACCGGAGCAGCGTATGGCAGCCGGAGACCAATCGAACCCGAGCCGGCCAAAGTCGTCACCGTTGCGCCGCGTCCGGGCCACCGATGAGCGCCAGGACGCGGCGGTCCGCCGCGAAGAGGAGTTCCGCCGCTTTCTCGTCAGCGTGGTGACGCCCGCCTTCGACGAGCTGCGCGCCGTATTTCGCGCCAGCGGCCGGGAAGCCCGGGCCAAAGTCACCACCCGCCCCGGCCAGCCGGCCGAGGCCACGATCACCGTCTCGCACCGGGGCGAGGTCGAATTCTTCTGCACCATCCACGCCGCGATCTCGCCCGAGCAGGCGACCGTCCTCAAACGCAGGCCGGTGCCGGGCGCGGTCCGTGAAGACCCGCCCGCGGTTGAAGAGGCACTGCTCAACCACTCCGAGCACCAGAGCAACGCGACCATCATCACGCGGGCCGAAGTCGTGGTCAGCATCCGCACCGACTACTGGGTGCTCCGTCGATAACACCCGATCCGGACGATCCCGGATTCCCGGCTACACTCGTGTGCGACCGGCGGACCAGCCTGTTCAACCAGGCCGGGCGCGACGGGCACGGGTGAACCCGGTGATGGCGGCCCGTCGCATGAACCGGTCTCCTGGTGCCAAGAACGCGCGGGGACGGTTGCCACCGCTCGCGTCTGGTAGAGTGCGTTGGTCGAGGGCGCAAAGACGGGCGGCGACGCGACTGGTGACACGACGGGAGGCAACGATGGAATCGTTCGGCGCGCCGAAGTGGCCATTGGTCTTGACAACCCCCGAGAGACATCCCCGGCATGGCCTGCTGGCCGTCGTCGTGTCGTTGTTTTCGCTGGTAGTGGCTGGCACCCCGGGAGCCGATGCCCAAGCGGGCACTCCCACCGCTGAGCCCGACGTCCTCACACCGTCCGAATGCACGGTCGAGCCGCGCGCCGAGGACGAGCTGCGCGCGCTCTTCCGCGAGGTGGCGGCAACACCCGTCCCTATCTCCCCGGAAGCCAGTCCCACCTCGGCTGTCGCACCGACAGGGTCTCCTGCCGACGAACGGACCGTCACCGAGATCAACGCCACCTGGCGCCAGTACCTGGCCTGCCTCATCGCCGGTGACCAAGCCCGGATGTTCGCGGTCGTCAGCGACGATATGGTGCGCCGCCAGTTCGTCATTGACATCGCCTTCGGCGTGACCGAAGAAGCGCTGTTCGACTTCCTCGCGGCCACACCGGTCCCGCTGCCGCCGGGCCAGGACGCCCCGTTCGTTCCCGTTGACGACGCGCTGGTGCTCAGCGACGGCCGGGTGGCGGTCGTGGGACCCGGCGAACAGGGTCGAGGTGACGTCCGTATCTTCGTCAAGGAGGGCGAACGCTGGTTGCTCGATGACTGGTTCGACCTGCCATAGCGCGAACCACGGGGGATGAGAAACAGCATGGCTCTGGAATATCGCGGGCTGGCGCATCGTCCGCTCGTCATGGGCACACGGGGCATGGTCGCCTCGGCCCATCCGTTGGCATCGCTGGCCGGTCTACGGATGTTCATGCAAGGAGGCAATGCCATCGATGCCGCAGTGGCGACAGCCGCCGCCTTGAATGTCTGCGAGCCATTCATGTCCGGCATGGGCGGGCTTGGCTACATGACGATCCGGCTCGCCGGCGCCTCGAAACCGGTGGTGCTCGATTATCTTGGCCGAGCCCCGGGCGCCGCGACGCCAAGCGCGTTCGGCAGCGCGCATGACAAATGGCATGGCCCAAAGTCGATCCTGACCCCGGGCGCGGCCGCGGGCTGGCTGACGGCCCTCGAAACGCACGGCACGTTGGATCGGGCAGCGGTCTTCGCCCCGGCAATCGAGTATGCCGCGGCGGGCGTGCCCCTCACCCCCAAAAGCCGCTGGTTCATGCGGGGCGCCCTGGCCGGCGGCCACCCCGATACCGGCGTCCGCGGCGTCTGGTTTCCCAACGATCGGCCGCACGACGCCGGGACGGTGATTCGCCAGCCGAAGCTGGCCGCGACGTTCCAAGCGATCGTCGAGGGCGGCGCCGATGCCGTCTACCGGGGACCGATCGGGGCTGAGATCGTGCGCGCGGTGCGGGCGCGGGGCGGTCTGCTTACCCTGGATGACCTGGCCGAGTTTAGGCCAGAATGGCAGGAGCCCGCCAGCGTCGGCTACCGCGGTTTCGACATCTACTGTCCCGCCCCGCCCTGCTCCGGGATCCAGTATCTGCAGGCCCTCGCCATGCTCGATGGGTTTGACTTAACGGCACTCGACCAGAATTCCGCCGCCGCCATTCACCTGATGGCGGAAGCATTCAAGCTCGCGATCGCTGATCGCATCGCCTACGCCCCGAAGCCCGGCGTCACCGCCCCGCCGTTACTCGATCCGGCCTACATCGCAAGCCGCCGCGACCTCATCGACCAGGCGCACGCGGGCCGGAGCGAAGGCGAACGGTACGACGAGCGGCAACAGCATCCGGACAACGTCCTCCCCGGTCAACCGGCCCTGGCGCTGCCGGAATCGACTACCCATTTCGACGCCATCGATGCCGAGGGGAACGCGGTAGCCGTCACCCAGAGCTTGGGCGACGGCTTCGGTTCCGGGGTTATGGGCGGGGAGACCGGGATCGTCCTCAACAATTTTGCCTACTGGTTTGACCTCGACCCCGCCAGCCCGAACGCGATCGCGCCGGGCAAAAAGATTGAAATGTGCATGGCGCCGGCCCTCGTCTTCAAGGGTGGCGAGCTGGCGATGGCGATCGGCACCCCTGGCTCATTCGGCATCTTGCAGACCACGCCACAGATGATCTCGAATGTCATCGACCATGGGTATAGCATCCAGGCGGCGATCGAGGCGCCCCGCTTCCGGGTCTATGCCGGGACCACGATCGAGATTGAAGCGCGGGTGCCGAAGGCGACCCGCGACGAGCTGACCGAGCGCGGGCACACCATCCGGCTGATCGACGAGTGGTCGCCGCTGGTCGGCGGTGGCCAGGGAATCGTGATCGACCCGGACAGTGGAGTCCTCTCCGGCGGCGCCGATCCCCGCCGTGATGGCTACGCGATGGGCTGGTGAAGGAGCCATGATGCACCCATTTACCGCGAAGGACGGCGAGCCCGCGAGCGCGTACTACCAGTCGATCACCGACGAGAACGCCAAACGACTGCTCGATTTCCTAATTGACAATCCGGATCGGCAGCGGACCGCGGCAGATCTCCAACAGCACCTCGGGTTCGCCGAGCACCGCGAGGTGGCGCGGGCCACCTATCTGCTTGGCAAGCTGGCGGCAGCGCTCGACCGCGGCCGACCGTGGCACGAGGGCCAGCAAGGGTACACGATGCCGGCCGAACTGGCCGAGCTCTTCCAGAGGGCACGGGCGGGGACGCCATAACCGACGGCCAGGTCCATCGCTCCCCGCGGCTCGCTACGATTCGCGTTGCAAGGCCGGGATGATCTCGCCGGTGACTTCCCGCATCACCTCGTACTGCCGGTCATCGCGGGGCCAGGGGAGCTGGAAATCGGTGAAGCCCACGGCGCGATACGCCGCGACCCCCGCCACGAACTCCTCCACCGAGTCCAGCAGCCGCCAGGCCGGGCTGACGCCTCGCACGATCGCGGCCGGATCGCGGCCAACCTCTTGGCACAACCGCGTCAGGGACTCGTTGCCCGCGCCCGCTTCCTCCGGCGTGCCGCGGGCGTTCCAGATATCCGCGTAGCGGGCGGTGAGGCGGAGCATCCGGGGCAATGATGCCCCGATCAGCACCGGCAGCCTGCCTTGCCCCGATTTCGGCTCGAACGGCGCATCGAGCAATTGGTAGTAGCTCCCGTCGAACGTCGTCCGTTCCCGCGATTGTAGGAGCTGCCAGATCTCGAGCGCCTCGGCAAACATGCCGACCCGGTCCCCGGCCGAGGGAAAAGGAAACCCGTACGCCTCGTGCTCGCGCTCGGTCCAGCCCGAGCCAACGCCAAAATCGACGCGGCCGCCGGAGATGTCATCGACGGTGATTGCCTGCTTGAGCAACAAGGCTGGATTCCGGTAGGTGTTGCCGGAGACCATGATCCCGAGCCGGACCCGGTCGGTCACGGTCGCGATGGCGGCCAGCACGGTGTACGCCTCGTGGGTCGGCTCCATCACATCGAACAGCCCGTAAAAATGATCGACGAGCATGAAGCTGTCGAACCCCAGCGCCTCCGTCTCCCGCGCTCGCCCCGCCAGCACCTCCCAGGCGGCGCGTTGCCCCAGCACAATGCCGAATCGCAACCGGTGTCCATATGCCATCCGCTCGTTCACTCCTCTCGGGTTGAGACCGGGCCGAAGCTTGGATCGCTGGCTCCTTCCCGTCGCTCGCAATTCGGCGCCATAGACATGCGTTCCGTATTGTATGGGCGCATCGGCGTCCGGTCACGAGGTTACCGTGTCCGTTGACGCCCGCGGCGTGCTGCCCGGCAGCACGAGCCACCCGAGGCCGCCGTGCCAGGTCCGGCCGGCCCGGAGATGACTGGCGACGGCTCGTTCCAAGGTCGTGCGTTGGGGAACGGTATCGAGGTCCACGTCCGCCCGGCCAAAGACGAACCGCAGGATCCACTCGTCCACGGGGTCCGGTCCAGCCGCCAGCCGGAACCGGCATTGGAACCGGACGATATTGCTCGTCGCCGGCAGGTACTCCGCAAGCTGCGGATCAAGCAGCCACGAATCGCACACCGCGATCTCGTACCGCTCCCCCGGAAAGTATCGGGCGAAGAATGCGGCCGCTTCGACAATCGAGGCGTCACACGCCTCCGGCGCCAGGGCGCCGGACAGGGCGGGTATGTGAATGCCCAAGGCAGGGTCATCGGTGCCGGCGTCCAGGCCGGCCGCGTTCACGGCCGCGCCGATCCGCCGCCCCAACCGCCGGCGCTCGAACTGGAGTCGCCCCAGATGATAGAGCAGGCCGCGAAAATGGATCATTAGCCAGGCGGCGTCAATGAAGCCGCCGGTTCCGTGCGCCAGCCGGTATTCCCGCATGCTCCGGCCAAGATCAGCCAGCAATTCCCGCCCGATCGCCGCCGGAATGCCGCGGGCGCGATGGTAGGCTTGGACATGTACCAAGGTCGCCAGGTAGACGTAGACGAAGAAGAACCGGTGGGTACCGGCGACGGCATTGGGAAACTTGGGAAACTCGGGCGGCCCCTCGACCGTTCCCATGTGGCGCACCAACGAGTGCGTGGCCCGCGTCAACAGCCACCACGTATCCGGATCGCGCTCAGCCGACGGCAGCATCATGATGAGATCAGCAACGTCTTCGTCTGGCACGTCGAGGGCACGCAGCACGGCCGGCAACGCGTTCGGTTCGGGCAGGTCTACATCGAGTGATGGCGGCCCCAACTCATCGAGATAGCCGATCCAGCTCGCGGTCACGTCGTCCGCGCGCAGCGTTTCGATGATCCCCGGCATCTCTCCTCCGGCACGACACACCGTCGCCCACAAACACGCTCGCCCCGATCTACGAGCATGGTACCGTCATCGTCGGAACTTCGTGGACATAGGCTCGATCCAGGAGTCGTCCGTGCTCGCGAAGGTCTCAAGCCGCGGCGTCGACGCGCCAGATTGGCTTGGACCACCGTGGCGGCCGTGCGTGGGTGGTCTGCCCGATCGTATCATCTCATCCGACTTTCCGGAGAGCGTCTACGCACCGACCGACCTCGCGGCGAAGCTCGGCCCTGAATTCGACGCCAAGTCGGGACCGCTGTTGCTCGGCGAATGAACTTGGGAGGCGCACCTCGTCGCCCACGGAGTCTCGTCACCCTCCGGGGTAGCGCCGGCTGTCGGAGGCATCGTTCACGACACTCGACTCTGGCTGAGTCAGTTCATCTTGAATCCACTGGTGCTGACCTAACTAGCGCCTCGCCTGCAAACCAGTCGAACTGGCTGACTCATGCGTTGGTTGACGCGAGCCGGTTCGGACCCCAAGATAGCGGCACGCCGACCCCGCTCCGCCGCCCACCGGGACCATCACTGGATTCGCTCATGGCCGATCCGCAATCCACCGCCGTCGCCGACCTAACCGCTACTCCTGGCCCTGATCCGGGACCGTCTGTCTTTGTCAGCTACGCCAGCCGGGATCGGCCGCGGGCGCTGAGGTTGGTGCGGGCGCTGAAAGCGGCCAGTGTCGATAGCTGGATCGACGTCATCGGCATTACCGGCGGCCACGGCTACGGCCCGGAGATCGTTGCCGGCATCCGCGGCTGCTCGGCGCTGCTGCTCCTCTGCTCGGCCGCGTCGCTAACCTCGCGCAACGTCCGCCAGGAAATCCAGCTCGCCTGGCGCTTCGGCCGGCCGATCCTCCCGCTCCGTCTCGAGCCGGTGGAATTTCCGGACACGCTTGCCTACTGGCTAGAGGGCGCCCAGTGGATCGACGTGCTCGACCGTCCGCCGACCCGCTGGCTGCGCCAAGTGTTGCGAGCTCTGTCCCGTTTCGGCGCCGAACCGCGCGGCCCTGGCGCCCCCGGACCTGAGCAATCGGCGCAAGCGCCGGCCGCCACCTTACCGGTTCCGCCGACAGCGATCCTGGGACGAACGCGCGAGCTGGCCGACCTCCGGCGACGCCTGGAGGATGGCGCCCGTCTGCTGACACTGACCGGACCGGGGGGTACGGGCAAAACCCGACTGGCGCTGGAGGCCGCTCACGGCATCGCCAGCGAGTTCGCGCACGGTGCGGTCTTCGTCGATTTGGCGCCGGTAGCGGACCCGGGGATGGTACTGCCGGCAATTGCCCAAGCGCTCGGCCTTCGGGAGACCGGCGAGCAGCCACTCGCCGAACAATTGCGAGCCTTCCTTCAGCCGCGGCGGCTGCTCCTCGTCCTTGACAACTTCGAGCAAGTGGCGACGGCGGCGCCGGACATCGCCGCCCTCCTGGCAGCCGCTCCAGACTTGGTGATCATCGTCACCAGCCGGGCACCGCTCCGGGTGCGGGGCGAGCAGGAGGTCGCCGTTGGGCCGCTGGCGCTGCCGGAGACCGGTGAGGTGCCGGGACACGGCGTCTCGCCGGAAGTGGCGCTCGCCGCCGTCGCCACCTCGCCAGCGGTTCTGCTCTTCCTCGACCGGGCGCGGGCGGCCGGGTCCGACGTGACGCTCACCACGGCGAATGTGCGGACCGTGACCGAGATTGTCCGCCGGCTCGATGGGTTGCCGCTGGCGATCGAGCTGGCCGCCGCGCGGACCAGGCTCCTCCCGCCGGAGGCGCTGTTGACGCGACTGGAGCGGCGGTTGCCACTCTTGACCGGCGGCGCCGTGGACCTCCCGGTGCGGCAGCAAACACTGCGAGGAACAATCTCCTGGTCACACGATCTGCTCTCGTCCGCGGACCAGACCCTGCTGCGGCGGCTCGCCGTCTTCGCCGCGGGCTGCTCCTTCGAAGGAGTCGAAGCGGTCGCCGCCCCGGCTGCTGAAATCGACCTCTACGAAGGGTTGGCCTCGCTCGTCCGTCAGAGCTTGTTGCGGCAGGAGCGCGCCGCGGGCGAGCCGCGCTTTACCATGCTGGAGACAATCCGGGAGTTTGCCCTGGAGCGGCTCGAGGCTAGCGGCGAGGCGGACGAGGTCCGCCGGCGACACGCACGGTTCTATCTCGAGCTGGCGGAGCGCGTCGAGCCGACCGAACATAGTCCGCCGGACATCGCTCGGCTGAGCTGTCTGGAGGCGGAGCATGACAACCTCCGTGCCGCGCTGGCCTGGGCGCTCCCTGACGATGTCCCATTGGCGTTGCGCCTCGGCGGATCGCTTGTCTGGTTCTGGGAGCTGCGCGGTCACCTCAGCGAAGGCCGTTCCTGGCTGGAGCGGGCACTCGCCCTCGGTGGCGAGGTTCCGCCATCGCTCCGGGCCAACGCCCTATTGGCGGCGGGCGACCTCGCCGAGATTCAGCAGGACTTCGGAGCCGCCACCGCGGCCCTGGCTGAAGCCCTGGAGCTGTGGCGCTCGCTTGGCGACCGGCGTGGCGCCGCCCGCACCTTACGGAGCCTGGGGCATGTGGCCGTGGACCAACGAAAGTACGAGCCAGCCATTGATCGGTACACCGAGAGTCTTGCCCTGTGGCATGAGCTCGGGGATGAGCGGGGAGCGGCGATCGTGCTGGTCGGCCTAGGAACCGTGGCCTTCTACCAAGGGGCCTACGAACGCGCGTCAGAGCTGTGGACCGATGCCGCCGCACATTTCCGCGCGATCAGCGATAAACGACGCCTGGGCACAATCCTTAATAATTTGGGCAGCTTGGCGTGGGAGAATGGAAAGCTTGACCAGGCAGCGCGGATCCATGAGGAAGCGCTGGCGCTGGGGCGAGAGCTCGGAGACCAGACTGGCATCGCCGCATCATTGACCAATCTGGGGGCCACCGCGCAATTGCAGGGAGATCTGGAGCGATCACGAGCGTTCCTTGAGGAGGGGCTGCAGCGGTACCGTGACCTGAGCATACCCGGGGCGATCGCCGCGCCACTCTACTTCCTGGCATGGCTGGCACGGGAGCAGGACGAGGCGCCGCTCGCGGCGGCTAGGGCCGGGGAGGCCCTAACCGCATCGCATGTGACGCGCGGTGCGCTCTGGGTGGGGCACGCCCTGGAACTGGTAGCGGCGCTGGCGGCCGACCAGGGCCTGGCGGAGCAGGGTGCGCGGCTCCTTGGCATGGTAGCCGTGCTGCGGGAGACTACCGGGCTGGCGGAAGGAGCGTCCGAGCGCGTGTATTGCGACCGGGTGATCGAGGCCTTTCGGGGGCGCCTGAGCGAGGACACGGTGAGAGTGCAGATGGCCGCCGGCCGGGCGATCGGTCTCGATGAGGCTGTTGCGGAGGCGACGGCGCTCGCGGCGAACCTGGCGACCGGAGGCAACGGCCGGCCCCGTGATCCGTCGTCGTCACCGTGATGCCGTGCTCCGGTGCCGCCCGTCCGGTGGTCGAGTCCTCCGGCGAAAGGAATCCACCACGACAATGTCGGCAGTGAAAACGGGGCCCAGCGGAACTCGACGACGGGTCCCGTCCTGGGCATGGCGAACCCTATCGCCAACCAACTCGGCCTGGGCATCGGCACGCACGACGGCGGATCGCGGGACGGGAGTCACCGGCCTGGCGGGCCTCCTCGTCCTCACTCGCTCCCCCCGCCACCCTACCCCCGATGACCAAAATGTGTACCACACCCCCTCCCAACACGGTCGAAGATCTGAGCCCATGGTACAGTCATCGCCGGTGTTCCGTGGACAAGTGCCGTCGTTCCGGGAGTCATGCGTGCTCGCAAAAGTGTATAGCTGCGCCGTCGTCGGCTTGGACGGGGTGCTGATCGAGGTTGAAGTGGACGTGGGTCGCGGCCAGCCGGGTATGGTGCTGGTCGGCCTGCCTGATGCCGCGGTCCGGGAGAGTCAGGAACGGGTCCGGGCCGCGATCCGCAACTCCGGTGGCCGGTTTCCGCATGGCAAGGTCACGGTCAATCTCGCTCCCGCCGATCTCAAGAAGGCGGGGCCGACCTACGACCTGCCGATCGCGCTCGGCATCCTCATGGCATCCAGTCAAGTTCAGGTCGAGGGTGGGCTGGACGACGCTCTGGTCGTCGGCGAACTATCGCTCGATGGCGTGCTGCGGCACACGCCAGGCATCATCGCCATGCTCTCGCTCGCCGCCGCCAAGGGGATGCGGCGGGCGTTCGTCCCGGCCGGGGATGCCGCCGAAGCATCACTGATCGACGGGATCGAGGTCTTGCCGATCCAGACCCTGGCTGATCTCGTCAATCATCTCAACGGCGAGGACGTCGTCACCCCCTTCGCCGGGGCCAGCCCACCGCCGGAAATGACCTTCGCCGGCATCGATTTCGGTGAGGTCAAGGGCCAGGAGCACGTCAAGCGCGGGCTCGAGGTCGCCGCCGCCGGCGGTCACAACCTGCTGATGTTAGGGGCAGAACGCCATCCGGCAGTCCACGAATCGCCAGCTCCAGCCGCCACTCAGCGGCATTGACGCCGCTTGCTACCACGCGCTCGACTAGGGCCTCTACCGCGTCGCGCCGGCGGTCGAAGTCGAGATCGGTCAGGTTGTCGCGGACACGCTCGCAGTACGCCTCCAGCGAATCGAGGCGGATGATCTTCGCCTCCTGGTCCGCGATGCGTTGCGCCAACTCCCGCGCTCGCGCTTGCGACTGTTTCCGCTGTCCTTCTATCCGGGCGACCTCGCGCTCGAGAATCTCCCACGGAAAGTCATCAGTCGCCTCAGCGAGACGGCGGACTAGCCGCTCTTGCTGGCGGGTCAAGTCGTCAACGACTCGCACTGTGGACTCCAGGTCCGCCACCAGCGCCGGGTCGGGCCCGTCCCGCCGCTGCCGCTCGACTTCAGCGGCGATGATCTCCTTGTCCCATAGAACACGCTCAATTCGCTCCCAGACCCACGCTTCTAGCTTGTCGCCGGGGACGCGCTTCCCGCCGCACCGACCGGCAATCTTGTATCGAGAGCCACAGCGATAGACGAGATACGTTCCTTTCTCTCGCTCAGGAGTTAGCCGACTACCACAGGCGCCACAGTAGGCCACGCCGCGAAGCAAGTACGGTCGCGTCTCGTTCCGGGTCCGCTCGCCGGTGTTGGTCGATCGTCGCTTCGCCACCGCTTCCCATAGTGCGGTGGGGACGATTGCCGGCGTCACACCATCGGGCAGCCGCACCCAACCGGACGGGTCGCGCTCGACGTGCCGGCGGCCAGTCTTACCCTTGGTGCTCTGGAGGCGCCAGACCACGGCCTCGCCCTTGTACTCGGGGTTGGTCAGGATGCGGTGTAGCGCCGTCTTTCCCCACCGTGGCGACTTGCCGCCCTCCGGTCGAAACTCGCGCTTCCCAGCGGCCGGCGACGGGACGCATTCTCGATTGAGGGTAGCGGCGATCGAACGGATCGACGTTCCGTCCGCCGCCTCGGTGAAGATGCGCCGGACGATCGTCGCCTCCGGCTCGTGGATTAGCCGGACACCCCGCTCCTTGTCTCGACGGTAGCCGTACAGCTCGGAGCCGGCATTGTGGATCTTGCCGTTCTCCACGCGGGCCCGCTTGCCGCGGAGGGACCGCTCGCGGATCTTGGCATGCTCCACCTTGGCGGCGTAGCCGCGCACGAACTGGATGAGCTGCCCCTCGGGAGTCGAATCGAACGGCTCGGTCACGAACTCGACGCCGGCGCCGACGTGCTCCGCTTCGGAGAGCACCACCAGCAAGTGGACCGGGTCACGGGAGAGCCGATCAACCGCGTAGGAGATGATGACATCGACAGTGCCGCGCCGGACTTCGTCACGGAGCCTTGCTAGTTTCGGCCGGTCCCACAGCTCTTCGCCCGTGTAGACCTCGCGCACCACGAGGTCAGGCTCGACAGCGTAGCCTTGCCGCTCCGCGTACTCCCGGCAGAATTGCTCTTGCGTGTCCAGCGATGTGCCCTCAACCTGCTTACTGGTCGAGACCCGGCAGTAGATGGCCGCACGGCGCTGCGCATGTGTCGTCGCAATCATGAGAGACTTCCTCCGGTGCGTCACAGTGGTACCAGCACTGGGCGCGTTGCGCCGCCTAGGACCGCCCTAGGCGGCGGCTTTTGTCTCCAGGGCCTCGCGGAACTCGTCGATCTCCGCCGGCTCGACCCCGAACGCCGTTGCGATGCGGCGAATCGTCCGCAGCCGCGGCTCCTGCCGCCCTAGTTCCAGGTCCAGCACGGTCTTCTGCGTAACCCCCGCCCGCTCCGCCAGGTCGCGCTGGGACAAGGCCCGCGCGATACGCAACGCTCGCAACTTCACGCTGTCGTCCTCTCAACTACCGGTTCAACCTATCACTTACTATAGTACAAGTATATCGCAAAGATATCAACCAGCGCTCCTGATCACCGGAAGAGTTCGTCACGTCGGTTCTCCGGCATCACGCTCATCCCCAAACTTTCCCGAACGTACGGCTAGACGATGCGCCCAGGGCGTAGTAGAACATATGTACTATATCTGGAAATCACTCAGCGGGCTGGCCGGTATCGGACGGGCGGAGGAGGGAGTGTCGCGATGGGCAGGCGTCTCGGTTCGTCGGCGGAGCGGCGACTCCAATCCTTCCGTCGTGATTTCGTGCTCGCCCTGTACATGCGGCGCGGCCTTCCCTGGCAGCACGTGCGCTGGATTCGCGAGAATCGCGGGATCGCGGCAATGCCGCAGTTACCACCGACCCTAGATCCTGGCCGCGTCCATTTCCCGCCTGGGCTGAAACATAAGGGCTGGCGGTGGCGGCCTGAGCAGCAGCAGGAGCAACGGGAGTGGATGGTGCTGCTCCATGTCCTGCACGACGCCGTCATCCCGGACGACCTGCGCGTGGAGACGCCATTCTCCAGCTCCCTGGAGTTCTGGATGGGCTTCCTCTCTGCCTGCGTCGTCTACGACCCGCCCCCTGACAACCTGCTCGAGTTCGCCGATCACGGTGTTGCCGCCTACGGCGATTTCGTCAATCCCCTCCATCCCTGGGCGGATGACCCCGAGACGCCCGAGATGCTGGCCCCGCCAATCCGCTTTCTCCCGGAGCCCGAAGTTCTGTACGAGCACGTGCGACGACGCCTCGATCGCATCGTCGATGAGCTGCACGAGAAGCTCAAGCCGAAAGGCATCGATATTCGGGAGATGGTCCATCATCTCGAGACCAGATACCTGCGACAGGATGACGACCTGAGCCGCGAGGAGCGGGAGCGAGACCCGTGGGCCACGGTGGCTGCCCACCCGTACATCTTCGTCGACGAGCACGTCACCGAAGAGGACGTGCGCGGTGCCTTCCGGATGCTCGCCGCCGCACTCCCCGCCCGCCCGCGCCCCGTGCGCCCCAAGCGTGAGCCCCTCCTCTGCGTCCAGTGCGCAATCTGGTATGACGCGTGTGGCTGGTCGCATGAGCAGATCGCGGACCACATGGGGTGGGCGGTCCAGCGTCCAGCGCACGCGAAGCCGCGGAGCGAGACGGTCCGCAAGTACATCGCCGACGGTCGGATCCTCCTCAACCACCGAAAGGCCGCCGCCTAATTCGGTAAACACAAACGCGCCGCCGACATTTCGTGGCTTTTGCGAACGCCCTGCCCAGCCTACCGTGTGAAGCACGGACCGCGCACCTCAGCGCGGCAGCAGAGCACGGAGGATGGCATGCGGACGAACGACGCGAACCGCGCCACGATGACCGTCGAGGAGGCGGCAGAGCGGCTCGGCATCTCGCGCACCCTGGCGTACGAGCTGGCAACCACCGGCCGCCTGCCGGTCCCCGTCCTGCGCCTGGGACGGCGCATCGTGGTGTCCCGGCTGGCGCTTGAGCGGGTGCTGGGCGCTGACTCCCCACCGTTTCCGGAGGACCGCGATGGTGCGGCCTAATCCCGTCCTAACGTCGACTTCACCCCCGGATCCCTCGCTGGCCGTCCGACGACTGGCCTGGGACCGGCTCTGGCGCGTCTTACTTCGACCCCCTTGTGATCCGCCAGACGCGGACCAGCCGGTATCTGACGGTGACGGTGACGGATACGGAGTACGGGGGTGAGCGGCGCACTGCCATTGCGACCTGATGCTCTCTCTGTATTGCAGGCCGGGATTCCAGGCGACCTCACTGCTTGGGCGCGCTGGCTGGTCTGGCGCTGGAGCTGGGACCGAACTCGAAGCGCTTGGACCAAGCCTCCCTTCGACCCCTTCACTGGACGCCGCGTTGCGGTCATCGACCCGGAAGCCTGGCGTGCGTTCGGGAGTGCCCTCGCTGCCTATGGCACCGGCCGCTGGGACGGTATCGGCTTCGCTCTGTCCAGCGACGATCCCTTCGTCGGTATCGATCTCGACAAGTGCCGCGATTCCGCATCCGGAGTGCTCGCGGCGTGGGCCGCCAGGGCAATCGAGGCCTTCGATTCCTACGCTGAGGTCTCGCCCAGCGGAACTGGCGTCCGGATCTGGATCCGGGGCTCCCTTGTCGACCTGCTACCACCCGAGCGTGCGGGCATCCGACGCGGCTCGATGGAGATCTACGCGGGGGCCCGATACCTGACGGTCACCGGACACCGACTACCGGGAGCGTCAAAGCCAGTCGCAGAGTGCCAGCCGGTGCTTGATCGGGTCGTCAGGTGGCTCCTCCGGGGGACCGACGCTCTATTGGCCAATGCTGACACATCCCAAACGCAAGCTCCCCCACCTCTCACCGACGACGAGGTTGTTGCACGGGCACGGGCTGCTTCTAATGGCGCGAAGTTCTCCGCCCTCCTCGACCGGGGCGACACCGGCCCCTACGGTGGCGACGACAGTGCGGCCGACCTCGCGCTCTGCGCCTTGCTTGCCTTCTGGACCCGCGACCCGGCTCAACTCGACAGCCTGGTGCGGCGGTCCGGGCTGTACCGTCCTAAGTGGGAGCGGACCGACTACCGGGAGCGAACCATCGCCCGAGCTCTGGAGGGGACCCGTTCCTACGACCCGGCACGCGCACAATGCGCCGTCCGCTCTGTGTGCGTTGTGTCCCCGGTGCGCGGTCGCCGTCCCGTCGTTGCCCTCGCTCACCGGGAGGACGGCGATGGCCAGTAGCACGCTGAAAGTTGTGGTTGGCTCGACAATCTACTTCGTCGACGACCCGAAAGCTGGTGAGGGGCTCAAAGCCACGGTTTCGGCCGTGGTCGACGAGGGGCCGGACGGGAGCATCAGCCGCATCCGGCACCGGGACCGGCTCAACCTGGATCGTGCCCGTGACCGGACCGCCTTTGCCCAGGCGGCGGGCACCGATGCGGGCGACCTGAACCAGGTGCGCGACCGTGTCCTCGACTTTCTTGCCCCACCACCACAGGCAGCTACTGATGAGCCTGCGGAGGACGAGGCTGAGAGCCGTCAGGCGGCTGAGGAGTTGCTCACCGCTCCGGACCTGCTCGGCTTGGTCGAGCAGGTCATCCGGGACCTCGGCTATGCCGGCGAGCGGTGGTTGCCGTTACTCGTCTTTTTGGTCTTTGTTAGCCGTCTGCTCGAGCGCCCGACGAACCTGGTCATCACCGGCCCCTCGGCGGCGGGCAAGAGCTTCGTCGTGATGCTGGTCGCCCGCCTTTTCCCAGCAGCGGCCAGCTACTCGCTGAACGGCATGAGCGAGCGGCTCCTCGCCTACACCGAGGCCGACCTTCGCCACCGGACGCTGGTGATCGGCGAGGCCTCTGCCCTCGAGCGGGACGGGATCGGCGCCTCGCTTTTACGCTCGGTGGCCTGGGAAGGCTCTGTCGCCTACGAGACGGTTGAAAAAACGTCTGAGGGGCTCAAGGCGCGGCGAATCGAGAAGCCAGGGCCGACCGGGTTCGTTACAACCACCACCGGTCGGGTCGAGCCGGAGCTGGGGACCCGGGTGCTGGTAGCCCACGTCCCGGACGATCCCGGTACGACGCGGACGATCCTCCTGGCGACGGCGGCCCGGGTCAATGGCCACGCGCCGACTGAGCCGGACTTGCGGCCGTGGCACGCTGCCCAGCGAATGCTAGAGAAGGACGGGACGAGAGAGGTCACGGTCCCTTTCGCTGAGCGTCTGGCACAGGCGTACCGGGCTGACCAGGTGCGCGCACGCCGCGACTTCGTCCAGCTCCTCGGCTTGGTTCAGGCGCATGCTCTGCTATTCCGCGCGCAGCGGGATCGGGATTCGCACGGACGGATTGTTGCCGACGAGCAGGATTACCGGGCGGTCTTCACCCTCGCCGCCCCAATCTTCGGCGCCATCGCCGCTGAAGGGGCAACCCCAATCGTCCACGAAACGGTGGCCGCAGTTCTCCGCCTCGTGCCCAACGCGAAGTCCGATCCCGTTGCGGTCAACCAGGTGGCGCTCGAGCTCGGGGTGCACAAGTCGGTGGCGAGTCGGCGGATCAGCCTGGCGCTGAGGGGCGGCTGGCTCACCAACGAGGAGGAGCGCAAGGGGCGACCGCTCCGGCTCCGACCGGGCGATCCACTCCCGGCCGACGAGCCGGCGCTGCCGGAGCCAAATGAGTTGTTCGGCGACTCCGTGAGCAACCGTGCAACCGCGCAACCGCAGGACGAAGAGCCGGACACCGGAGCCGAACCCGGGGCAGGGAGCGGTTGCATGGATGGTTGCGCGGCTGCACCTGGCAGCGGCGAGGCCGAGCGGCCGGTTTCGACGGTTACGGACCGGTTGCAGTCCCCCGTGCAACCCCACTTCTGGCCTGGCGACGACGAGAACGACCTCTATACCGGGGACGGTTGCACGGTTGCAGGAGGGGCAACAGCTCCTGCGTCCGGCACCTCCGGCGCAGTTCTGGAAAGAAGGTGTATCGACTGCGGCGCCGTGCTGCCAGCGGGGTGGCTGGGCTTCTACTGCGTCCGTCATGGCGGAGCGCAAGCGAACGAACATGCATCCAACGAGTCGGCCCGCAGTCACCGAGCTGCCGAATTGGGAGAGGAGGTCTGGTTCTGATGGTGGAGGTCGTGGCTTCGGTGATGGCCCGTGGCGGAGTGCTCCGTGTCGTCGATGGAAAATTGGCGTGCCGGCTGCCACCGGGTGACAGTCTGCCGGCAGAGCTTGCGGCGGCGATCACGGCGCACAAGGAAGCGATCCTGGGTGCATTTGGGATCGCCGATTGGGAGGCGACGGTGCGAAACATCATGGAGATGACCGGAGCCGAGCGCGCGGCGTACCGGGCGGCGCTGGCGCACGACCTGACGGCGCTGGCCGCCGCCGAGAGACGGCTCGCGAGGCGCAAACGGGAGGAACGGGGCAATCATGAGTAAGATGGTGCGGTGCCGGCGGTGCGGGCACGGAATCGTGGTTGGTCGGTTGGATGGGACCCGCCACGTGGAACGCCAATGCTTGGCCTGCCAAAGGCCACAGTCGACTCAGCAACTCGCTGTCGCGGCGCTCGGACGGCAACAATGACGCTGCGGAGTCCTGGGTGAGTCGCCGGCTGTGGCGGTGCCGAAACCGGGCGTGTCCGTGCCCGCATGGTGAAATACTTGGTCATCTCACGACCGACGGTGGCCTTGTCCTCAGGTCTAACGTCACCCGATTTCGTTGCTATTTCGATTCGCGGCGCGCTGTAGTGACCTGTCCCGCGTGCAGGCATGACCGCGTGTTTATTGGAGTTGCCCTGCTAACCCAACCCGCTGAGATGGCACCACGGCAAACTGCTATGGGCGGTCACTCGTGAACGTCAGAACGGACACACATGATCACGGTGTCGGCGCGGGCGAGAATGATAACAAGGGTTCGGACAGGCGAACTGAGCGGCGAGTACACTCACGTTGTTCAGTTTGTGTCACTGGTGCGAGACGCGTGCCACGCGGCCTATTGGAACTTCGGCAGAGCATCGTCGACCCACTGCTTGGATTGACTTTGAACCTTCCACTTTGAGTCGCTTTTTTGATCGACGCGCTGAAAGAGCTGCTGTGATCGAACGAGTTTTGAGCGCTCCGTGCCTCCTGACATAAGGTCCCCAACTATTTCGACGTACCAGGCGACTGAGACGTTTGCTTATTGGAGAAGCCGGCTTCGAGTCGCCTTGCTTGCCGCAGGCTCCCGGTTCAATCGTCGCAGGAAGGTCGTTCCATTCCGCTCTCTGAGACCAATCGCCATGACTCCAATCGCATTGATATTCGCTCCACCATTAAGGATCCGTAGCTGCTCGTCCGAATTTCTTCCCGTTGCCTTACTCTTGGCACTTCGGACGGCTTCCGCTACAGCGTCCAGGGAGCGCGCCGGGTGGGAGTTGTTAGACCAGCTGCGGGTCGATGCCGATCCGCGGGGTCTGTCGGTGATCATCGTTGCCACCGCCCCGCACCGGCTGGAGCAGGCTCGGGGCCTCGTCACCGCGAGCGGTCGTCGCCGCTGCCTGAAGAAGCCGTTCGACCTGGATGCCCTCTGGGCCCTGGTGCATCACCTGAACGGACCGTCCTGAGCCAGCGTCAGCTGCCGACCTCGCAATCGAGCTGCCAGGCCACGGGGGAGATGCCGTGGTCGATGGCAGCCAAACCGCCTGCCATGTGATGCCGCATTCCGTCATGCCGACGAG
>JALZJP010000228.1 GCA_030859715.1 Chloroflexota bacterium | reverse complement strand
TAGGTCACCCACGTGTTCCGCACCCGTCCGCCACGTAAGTCCCCCGAAGAGAACCCCGTTCGACTTGCATGCATTAGGCACGCCGCCAGCGTTGATCCTGAGCCAGGATCAAACTCTCCACCAAAACGCACCAGGCCGCGAGCCCTTGTGGCTCGACAGCGGTGCTCATTGTTCAACCATCTGTCTGGCTGTGTTGTCCCACTCGATTGACGGGATGGCACCTCACCAAGCACCGTTTGCGTATTTGCTCCGTCTTCGACGCGCTATCTCAATCGTTTCAGCCTCGTGTCGACACCCGATCCCAAGCGCGAACGGCGAAGCCGCCCGCTTTGACATCATCATCTCCACAACGCCGAAACGCGCGTCAGCTTGTCAACGTGCTTCCCCTCTGGGCAACCCAGAAGCGGCCCTCGTTGTCGCGAGGGCGGGCGACGAACGCCCACTGACCAGTCGTTCCGCGAATGGGACGACCGTACAAACGCTTCCCGAACACCTCGGGGGAATGCCCTCGTTCAAGGGCCTAGCTAGTATACCGCATCAACCATAATCGGTCAAGTGCGATCGCGCTTCCAATCCATACCAGTTTCCTGGCGACCGGGGCGCGTCCAAGCCTGGCCGCGGGACCGCTGTTCCGCTAGGGCTTGCGCATAGTACTTGTCTCGTGGCCTTGGTGTCAAGGGAAATTGTGAACCACTGATGAATGCGGCAAGCATCTCGCCGATGCCGTTGCTTGGGTTCGGCGCAAACCAACCGCGGTTGGGATTCACCGCGACAAATCGGGGCCGAAATGGGTGGCCAGCTCACCGATGGCCCGGAGCCGGAAGTCGATCGCCGGGTCGCCGTCCGCGGCGTCCCGCGCGGCATAGTGACCGTGGGCGATCTGGACGGTGGTTGCCGCGTCGCCCAGGACCGCCCGCGCCCGCCGCAGCACGGCGGGCTTGTCATCGACAATGACGTGGCGATCGGCGGGATAGAATGCGGTGGCCTCGAGGAAGTGCTCCGTCTTCCGCGGAAAAACCATTACCGCTCCCGCGACCGCATCGGCCAGCCCGGCCCGCCAGATCTTGCGGACCTGAAACGCGGGATCGCCGTCCGAAAAGATCGCGACCTCGGCCCAGGTCCTGAGCCCCGCGATGACCGCCAGGGTCTCGGCAAAGAGGTAGCGAGGATACGGGAACAGGGTGAAGACGCTGGCGAGCGCCGACCGCGCGGCCAGGGGCCGCGCCGTGCCGCCGGCCGGCCATACGTGCTCGAATCGTTGCAAGGTGAGAGGGATGTTGACGACACCAGTGTCGGCCCGCACCGCCTCATAGGTTTCCCAGAAGCGCGCCGCCTCTGCCAGACCCAGCAGTTCTTCGAGCCGCCGTTGCAGCTCGGCCTTGGCCGCGTCGTTGTCGATCAACGTATTGTCAACATCGAGGAAGAAGGTCGTTCGCGCCCCGGCCATCGTGCCCATCCGCTACACGGGAATGATGAGGTTCTTCAACACCCCGCCACTGAGCGACGCCCGCATCGCGGCGTCGAACTCGGTTAGGGGAAAGGCGTCGGCCAGCAACGGCTTGACTTGGAGCCGGCCATCGGCGATCGCCTGGATCGTCTTCGGGTAGCAGAAAGGGCCGAGGTGGCTGCCGTGGATCGTCAGCTCCTTGGAGTCGCCGATAATTGTCCAGTTGATCGTTGCCGGCTCGTTGAAGACGCTGAACTCGACGAAGGTGCCGAGCTTGCGGACCATGTCGAGCCCTTGCTGGATGGCCGCCGGGTTGCCGCTCGCTTCAATGTAGACGTCGCACCCGTAGCCCTCGGTCAAGTCGCGTACCGCCCGCACCGCGTCGTCCCGCGAGACGTCGATCGTGAGATCGGCGCCAAGCTGGCGGGCCAAGTCGAGCCGGTACGGCTTGGTGTCGAGCGCGATCAGTTGCCCCGGCCGGCTCAGCTTGGCAATCTGGAGCATGCATAGACCGATATTGCCTGCTCCGCAGATGACGACCGTATCGCCTGGCTCAATCTCACCGCGATCGACCGCGTGCCAGGCGCACGCCGCCGGCTCGATGTAGGCGGCCTCGCCGACGGAGAGGCTGGTCGGTACTTTGTGGACGAGCGCGTTGGCGGGATAGAGGTTGTACTTGGCCATCCCCCCGTTCGCCGCGTGCTTGAAGCCAAAGATGTGATGTCGCTGGCACATCCAATACTGGTTGTCGCGACAATAGCGGCAGTCCTGACACGGGACGATCTGCTCCGCCACCACCCGGTCCCCAAGCTGCACCCCGTGCCGCTCGCCAGCGCCGTCACCGAGGGCGACGACCACGCCGCCGTACTCATGACCGGCGATCGTTCCGGCATCGACGTAGCCGCGGTCGCCCGCGGTGCCCCAGAACAGCTCGCCGCCGAGCCAGCACTTCATGTCCGAGGCGCAGATGCCGCACGCGCCGACTTCGATCAGCACTTCGCCCGGCCCCGGCGTCGGCACCGGCACCTCCTCGACTCGATAATCCCGCGGGCCATGGCTCCGCACCGCCAGCATCGAATCAGCAACCATCACCCGCCTCCTTCAGTGCCTTTTCCGCCGCGATCGTGATTGACAGCGTGAGCCACTGCCGGGGAAACTACCATGGAAGTGGCGCTCGCGGGCGGTTGCCGGGTGAGGGGCGATCCTCTATCCGGCGGGGCAACGATCCCGCCGGCCGCGGTTGCCGGCGATCATCTGAGCCATCGGGAATGGTGATGACCAAAGGATAGTGCCGTGGCCACGACCACATTGGTGACCGCTGCCGACCTCGAGCAGATGCCGGACGATGGCTACCGCTATGACCTGTTGCGGGGAGTGTTGACGAAAATGCCGCCGCCCGGGACGCTACATCTCGTTGTGTCGGGTAGACTCATTAGCTACCTGAACCACTATCTTGAGGCCCATGATCTGGGTAGCGCTGGCGGCGAGGGCGGATTCATCTTCGAGGAAGATCCGGATACGGTGCTCGGTCCCGATCTGGCGGTGATCCCGATCGCTGAGTTTCCGAACATACCGGCGCGAGGCTACACGCGTTTTGCGCCACCGCTGGTCGCCGAAGTGCTCTCCCCGACGAATCGGCCGACCGAGATCGAGGAGAAGGTTCAGGTGTATCTACGGGCTGGTGTCCGGCTCGTGTGGGTCGTCGATCCCTCCCGTCGAACAATTCAGGTTCGCACCCCACATGGGGATGGTCCGCTCCTCACCGAAGCGGATGAGTTAACCGGGGGGGATGTGTACCCGGAGTTCCGCGTCGCCGTGGCTCAGCTCTTCCGATGGTTAGTCTGAGCCTCGATGTCCCCTTCCCGCCGTTGATTGCGCCTGGACCGGCGCCGCCCGGGTGGGATCAGAGCCGGCCCGGCGCCGGCTTTGCAACCCGAGCGCCGCTCCCAGCGCGACCACCACGGCCAGCGCAACCGCGAGGAAGGCATCGGAGAATGGCGCGCCGCCCAGGTGGTGCAGTGGGTTGAGACTGTCGCCATTCCCCGCCACGCGGGCCGCGAGCACGGCGCCGATGACGGCCGCCCCGGTGCCGCCGCCGAGGAAGAACGCCCCTTGGTAGATGCCCAAACCGACCGCGACATCGGCTTCGGACAGCGCATTGGCCGCGGCGTTCGTGGTCGCCGGGGTCACGAGGGCGCCGCCGATGCCAACGCCCAGCAGGCCCAGGGAAATGACCACCGGCGATGCCCCGGCAAAGGTGGAGAGAACGAAGATCGAGCCGCCGAAGATCGTCAAGCCCGCCAGGATCGGGACGCGGACGCCGACGCGGTCGGAAAGCCGGCCGCTCCACGGCGAAAAGGCGGCCAGCCCCACCGCGCCGGGCGTCAAGACTAGCCCGGCGGCTGCCGGACCGAGCGCGTTCACCTCGGAGACGAGCTGGGGCACCGTCAGGAGGGTCGCGAGATAGGCGAACATCGAGCAGAAGCCGACGATTAGCGCCGCCACGTATCCCCGGTTCCGGAATAAGGCCGGAGCTACGAACGGATCCGGCGTGCTGGCGATTCGCCAAACGAAGCCCGCCGCGGCGAGGGCCGCTCCCAGAAAGCTGCCCCACGCGGAGGCCGCGCCGAAGCCCGCCGCCTGACCTTGGGTGATGCCGAAGAGAAAGAGCCCCGCGGTCACCCCGAGCAGGACGCCGCCGGTGAGATCGAGCCGCCGCTCGCCCCCGGTGCCGCCATCCGGGAGCACGCGCAGAACTCCTGGGATCAAGAGCAGCGCCACCACCAGGGTGCCATAGAAGAGGTAGTGCCAGCCGGCCGCTTCCTCCACCACGCCGCCCACGATCGGCCCCAGTCCCGTCCCGACGCCGACACCGGAGGCAATCAGCCCCAGGGCGCCGCCGCGCCGGCCGGGAGGGAGAGCCTTGGCGATGGAGACGGTGGACAGGGCGGGAACCGCCGCGCCGCCGATCCCCTGCACCACCCGGCCCGCCACCAGCACCGGCAAGCTCGGCGCCAGGGCGCAGATGAGCCCGCCCACGGCAAATCCCAGCAGTCCCAGCGCAAATAGGCGGCGCACTCCGAAGACGTCGGAGAGGCGCCCATAAAGCGGGATGCCGATGGCGTAGGCGAGGGCAAAGCCGGTGATAACCCAGCCCACCGCTGCCGGTGAGGCGCCAAAGTCAACTCGGATCACCGGCAACACGACGTTGAGCATCGAGGCGGTCAGCACCGAGTTGAGGATGGCCGCGATGAGCACCGTGAGCAGGAGCCGGGTGGATGCCACGGCCGAAACGTTTGTTGCCCGCGCCATGGCGCTCATCGGGCCATCCCGATCAACTCCACCGGAGCGTATCCCGCGCCAGTGCCGTCGAGCCGGCAATCAGTACGTTGGCGACGATCCATACGGCCGGAGGGTCGGAGCATCATTAATTTCTCCATTGTGAGCGGGGTTGGGCGTCGAATGGCGACATTGTCTTCGCCAGCAGCCACTACAAGCGACCCGTGATACAAATAGAACGAGCTTCGACTTGTTTTATTAGACGGCCCATGCATCAAGCTGAGCTGGACGGCAGTGACCGACCTCATCAGCCCTGGGCTCCACGCTGGCGATCGCTGATGGTACGCGCTTGGTAAGCAAGCGCTCGCCCGGGCGCGGCCGCCATGCCGAAAGGACGGCTGACGATGTCTTGCACCACCCTGATCACCGCCGAAGACCTTGAGCGGATGCCGGATCACGGATACCGCTATGAGTTAATGCGGGGGTGTTGACGAAGATGCCGCCGACCGCCGCGCCGCATCTCATTGTCTCGGGAAGATTGATCGGTTATCTCAACCACTATCTCGAAGAGCACGATCCGTGGGGCGCGGGCGGTGAAGGCCTTCGTTCCGCTGACCGAGCGAGACGAGCTGACTGGCGGAGACGTCTTTCCCGGCTTTCGGGTTGAGCTCGGGCGCGTCTTCAGGCGGATGATGCAGTTCGGCCTAACGCTTTGATCGGATCCACGATCGCGCGGGCTCCGGTGCGCCCGGCGTCGGCCCGTTACCCCTTCGTGGCGCCGACGGTGAGGCCGGAGACGTGGTGGTCGACGAAGAAGGAGTAGGCGATCGCGACCGGCACCGAGCCGAGGATGCCGGCCGCCATTAGCGAGCCCCGGAAGGAGCGGTAGAGCCACGGAGACCGAGCGGCGCGTGGGCACGCATGCCGGGCGCACGCAACGATCTCGCTTGCAGCAGAGGCGCGTGGCACATATGGTACTACCAGGCGGAGCGGTATTACTCGCTCCATTGTTATGGAGCGAACCATGACACGAGTGACGACGATGACCAGCAAGGGACAGGTAACAATCCCGAAAGAAGTTCGGGATGAGCTGGGGCTCAGGCCAAAGGACAAGATTCGATTCTCGCTTGAGAATGGGCATGTCGTACTGCGGAAAGCGTACCCCTCGCTGGCCGAGGTCGTGGGGAGCTTGCCGCCGCTGGGTATGCCGATCGAGGAAGCGATCGCGGAAGCGAAGGAAGAGCGAGCGCGGCGGCTGATTGTCAAGATGCTGCGCTCGTGAAGGCGTGCGTTGACGCGAACATAATCCTTCGCCTGATTACCGGGGATGATCCGGAGAAGGCGGCACGATGCTTCGAGCTCTTTCAGCGCGCGAGCCGGGGGGAGGTGAGCCTCTACACCAGCGAAGCAATCGTGGCTGAGATCATCTATGTCTTGTCACGATCGATCTATCATGTGCCGCGGGACGACGTGGCGACCGCTCTTGCGCCTGTTCTCGCGAATTCCGGCCTCCGGATGGATCACAAGGGGACGGTGCTTCAAGCTCTTGACCTCTAACAAAGGTCGAAGCTCGATTTCGAGGATTGTCTATCGGTGCAACATGCCCGGCGATTGGCGGTCGATGGCATCTACAGTTACGACCGCGATTTTGACCATTTCCCCGATGTCCGCCGCCTCGAACCGTGAACCTGGCTCAGCTGTATACCAGATCGAAACGTTCGCTTATCCTTTCGTGGCGCCGGCGGTGAGGCCGGAGACGTAGTGGTCGACGAAGAAGGAGTAGGCGATCGCGACCGGGACTGAGCCGAGGATGCCGGCCGCCATCAGCGAGCCCCAGAAGTAGACATCGGCCCGGATCAGGTCGGAGACCACGCCGACCGGCACCGTCTTCATCGTGCCGGAGCCCATCAGCACCAAGGCGTACAGAAATTCATTCCAGCCCAGGGTGAAGCAGAAGATCCCGGCCGACAGCACGCCCGGCAGCGCCAGCGGCAGCACGATCCGGATCATCGCCTGGAAACGGGTCGCCCCGTCGACCAGGGCGGCGTCTTCCAGCTCCCGCGAGATCGTGCGGAAGTACCCCATCAACAGCCAACTGGCGAACGGGATCAAAAAGGTCGGGTAGGTGAAAATCAGCGCCCAGTACTGATTGTAGACCCCGAAGTTGGAGACGACCTGAGCCAGGGGAATGAACAGCAGCGTGGGCGGCACGAGGTAGGCGAGGAAGACCGCGACCCCGATGATGTTGCCGCCCCGGAACCGGAACCGGCCTAGCGCGTACCCAATCAGGACGCTGCAAAAGAGTGACACCAGCAGCGACCCCACGGTGACGACCATCGTGTTCCTGGTCCAGTGCAGGAAATCGGTGTCTTGCAACAGATAGCGGTAGTTGTTCAGGGTCATCCCGATCGGGAGGAACGGATTGATCTCGGTGTTAAGGAGCGCGTTGTCCGGTTTGAGCGAGACGATCAGCATCCAGGCGAAGGGAAAGAGCAAGAAGACGGCGAAGAAGAGCAGCGGCAGGTAGACCCGCCAGAGTCGTTGCAAAAACGTGTTGCTGCCGACCATGGTTCCCCTCGCCCCTTCTCATGAATCCTCGGACCGAATGAAGCGGAGCAGCAGCGCGGCGAACAGGGCCAGGAAGGGGAACTGGTAGAGGGCGATGGCCGCCGCCTGACCGAGATCGAAGCTCATCGAACTATAGGCCAGGGTGCCGAAGACATGGACCATGCTGCCCGGCCCGCCCTTTAGCAGGACGTAGGGCAGGGCGAAATCGGAGAAGGTCCAGATGATCGAGAACAGGGTCGCGATCAGGACGATATTGCGGATCACCGGCAGGATGACCGAGAAAAAGCGCTGCCAGGTGCTGGCGCCGTCCAGCGCCGCCGCCTCGTGCAGCTCGCTGGGCACCGCCTGCAGCCCGGCCAGGATGGTGATCGCGAAGAAGGGGACGCCGCGCCAGATGTTGGCGAACGAAAGCGAGGCCAGCGCGTTCTCCCGGCTGCCCAGGAAATTGATGTTCGACTCGATCCAACCCCAGTCGCGCAGCACCCATGAGATCGGGCTGAGCGCGCTGTCGAACAGCATCAGCCAGGCCAGGCTGCTGATCGCGGTGGGCACGATCCACGGCAGGAGCAGTCCGGCCCGGATCACCCGGCTAAACCGAAACTTTTGGTTCAGGACCAGCGCCAGCCCCAGCCCCAGCCCCAGCTTGAACGGGACCGTGACGAAGCTGTAGATCATCGTGTTGGCGACCGTCGTCTGGAAGATGCGGTCGCTCAGCAGCGTCTGATAGTTCAAGAGGCCGATGACATCGAACGAGGCGAAGCCGACAACCTTGTCGGTCATCGAATAGTAGATGCCGAGAAAGAAGGGATAGGCCATGAACCCGAGCAGGATGAGCGCTCCCGGCACCATGAACAGGTAGGCGAGCACCGCCTCCCGCTCCACCAGGCGCTCCCAGGTCGACATCCGCCGCCGTTGGGGCACCGTCTCACGCACTGCTCGGGCTGGGATAACGCTCACGCCACCATCCCCTGACTGAGTCGTTCTGACCCGGCTTGCAAGCCGGATGCAACGGCGCGCCGGGCCACGCGCCTTCTCACCGGATCACCGGTGAAACGCCGCCCGGCACGCCTGGACCTTGCTTAGCCGCCGTAGACGCGGGTCAGCACCTCGGCCGCGTTCTGGATGGCCGTCTCGGCGTCGCCGCTCTGGATCGCCTGGGCATAGGCGTCGATCACCGTGTAGCGGGCGAAGGCCTCGGCCGCGTTCTGGTTGGACGGGCCGGAGAAGCCCTTGTGGCGGCCGACCTCGGCCACCCGCGGATAGGGCTCCAGCGACGGATTGTCGACGTAGACCCCAAGGTCGGCGTAGCCCGGCGCCATCGGGATGAAGTAGCCGCCGTTGGCCTCGATCCAGGCGATGAACTGATCTTCCTGGAACCACCAGTCCAGGAACTCCATCGCCGCCTCTTGATTCTCCGAGTAGTTCATCGCCGCGTAGGAGCGGCTGCCCACCATGTTGAACTGGCCGGCCGGCCCGCCCGGGATCGAGGCGTGCCAGATATCGTCCGGCGGCACGATGATCTCGTAGTCGCCGGCCGGGGCGCCCTCCGCCGCCGCAACCGCCGCCAGGTAGACGCTGCTGCCATTGAACGTGGCCGAGAGCTGGTCGGAGAGGAAGGCGCGATTGTTCGTGGCGTCGTCCCACGATAGCCCCGCCTCGTCGTAGGCGTCGGTCCAGGCCTGCATGAAGAGGCGCATGCCCTCGACAAACTCCGGCTGATTGAACATGACGGTAGTGCCGTCTTCGGCGACTTCCATCGCGCCGTAGGACCACATGTAGGGATAGGCGAAGCTGGGCGGGTCGCCGGTGCTGTGGCCGAGCGCCTGACCGAGCGGCTTGCCCATCTCCTTGAGCGTCTTCCCGATCGCGAAGAACTCCTCCCAGGTGGCGGGGAAGTTGTTTTGGGGGTCCTCGAGACCGGCTTCCTCGAGGTAGCTGATCCGGAAAGCGACCGCCGTGCTGGAGGTGCCGAGCGGGACGCTGAACCACTCGCCATCGACGCTGGCGGTGTTGACCACCCAGTCGTAGTAGCCGCCGTAGCGCTCCTCGACCGCGGCCGCCAGCTCACCGGCCGGGACCATCTGCTCGCGATAGAGATAGGGCCAGGTGTCCCACATTTCGATGATGTCGGCGCCGGAGCCGCCTTCGACCCCCGCCGCGATCCGGGGTTGCAGGTCCGGCCAGTTGACCAGGTCCACCGTCACGTTGACGCCGGCCTGCTCGCCCCACTCGGCGACCTGGGCCCGGAACACCTCTTCCCCGGCCGGCACGAAGTAGGTCGAGCCGAGGAACGTCATCGACCGCTCCTGGAGGAACGCCGGCGCCCGGTTGGGGGCGGCGGCGGCGCGGCCGGTCGCGGTCAGCGCCGCCGCGATCGCCGGGGCGCCGAGCCCGAGGGCCGCCGCCCGCTTGGTGATGCCCCGCCGGGAATAGCGCAGGGTCTTTGCTTCCTGGACTAGCTTGCTGATGCGATCGTCGGTCATCGGGTGCTACCTCCTCCGCGTTGAGAATCTCCATTGCATCGTCGCCACCGCGCCGCCGCGATGAATTGGTGCCAGACGCAACGGGGTGTTCGCCCCTTGATCCATTGTGCCCAGCGGCTTAGGGCGATCGTCTTCGTGACCGCTGGCTCGGGCGTTGGTACGTGTCGTCAACCGTTGGCCGAGCGCCTACGCTCGTGTTGCTGCCGTGCATCCTGGCCGCTTGACGTGGCCCAACGTGCTCAACGGAACGGCGCGAGTACGGTATCGGGCATCGGTCACGCCGTCAAGTTCGCCCGCTGAAGACCGCTATCCTATCATTGATGGATCGACCCAGTCTCATCCCGATACGCCGTGTCGTAACGGTTAGCAGAATACGTACCATTGATGTGGCCCGGTGTTCGGCGGCCAGGGTCAGAACTCGGAGGAACCCCGGGCTCACCTCCCGCTTCGCCGTACCAGCGCTTGGTCCGCGGTGGAGGCCAAACCAGGCTCGGGGCACATTGTTCTCGGTGCGGCCCGACGCACCCCCAGCCCGCGGCTCACGCTGGTTTGGTTGTCAGGTCCTTGTCTTCCATTTCCCAGGCGTGATCCATCATGTGATACGCGGTGTGCCGAATCAGGTACCGGAGCGGCCAGGTTCGGGCCATTTTGCCCTGGGAATGGAACGCCCGAATTGCTGTGCAATAGGCGTCGCGATGCGCGTTCAGTCCCTCGTCGGTCAGCGTCGCGCCCTGAGGCGTGAGCACCCCGAGCTTCTTCGCCCAGTCCGCCTCCGTGGCAACCGTGTGACGGACGATCTGGTCCCGATCACGCCCGCCCCCGCGGGGACCCTTCCGCATCTCGGCCGACACGCGCCAACGCACGTCGTCGAAACACGCCCAGCACGCCCGCATCAGCGTCAGCTCACGTTCCAATTCGTCGCTCGACACGTCTTGCCCGTCGATGCCCGAAAACGCGAACGAGATGCCCCAGAAGTCGGTTGAGCCCGTGCCCGGATAGCGCTCGACCACGGCGACGGTGGTGCTGGCCGCGAACGCTGCTTCCATCCCCGCTCGCTTCGCCACCGTTGCATAGCGTGGAAGGTAGGATCGTAACCGTTCAATCGCGGCCTCCGCGGTCTTCGCCCCGCGCTCGAGACCGGGCCAATCCGGCGCCACCGCCACCACCTGCTTGCCTCTCGGTCCGATTTCGAGCATCACCCGAATGTCGTCAGCCATTTCTCCTCCCAGCACAGGAATCCCTGCAACCTCTGTTCTTGAACTGGCGTGATCCGATTGTGACACGCCCACCGGACAGGTTGCGTCCGCATTCCCGATCAAACAGGAGGTCGCGCACCGCCCTCCCCGTGTGTATGAACACATCTGTCGACGGTGACGTCTTGTCGCCCAGGACGCGGAACTCACCCGCGACCGTCGAATCGTTGTCCGGGGTGCCCCGCGTCTGGCCCGCGGTGCTTCGGCGACGGGGCGCGGCGGTTGCGAACCCGGCCCAAAAGCCTGCCAAGTCCATAACAGGCTCTAGCGCCAGGCGATTCCCCGCTCCCGCAGCAGGGTCTTGAACGACGTCGCGGCGTGGCGGAATAGGACCGGGCCGCTGGTGCCGGCGAAGGTGCCGACGGTCGCCAGATGCGGCTCCAGCGAGAAGACGCCGGCGAAGCCGGAGGCATGCAGCGCCACCAGCGTCTCCGGGATCTGCCCGTCGCCGGCGCCTGGCAGAACCACCTGGCCGGTGCCCGCCACCGCATCCTTGACGTGGACGGCGGCGATGAACGGCCGTAGCAACGCATACCCGTCGCTGAAGGGCCGTATCCCGACCTGCACGAAGTTGGCCGGATCCCAGACCGCTCGCAAGATCGGTGAATTGATGGAGGTGAGGAGATCGTGACATCGTTCCGGGGTATCGCCGTAGATGTCTTTCTCATTTTCGTGCAGGAGCAGCACGCTGGACCCGTCCGCCTCTGCCACCAGCGCTTCCAGCCGCCGCAGCACCTCGTCCCGGTGCCGGGCGGGATCGTCACCCACGGGCATAAAGAACGAAAAGATTCGGATCACCGGCGCATTGAACGCCCGCGCGATGTCGAGCGCCCGGCGGAACTCGGCCAGGTGGGGCGCGAACGCATCCCCGATGCCAATCTTCCCGATCGGCGAGGCGATCGTCGCCACCTGAATGCCGTGGTTCGCGAGATCGCTTGCCACTCGCCGCACCTCGTCGTCCGTCAGCGCCAGGACGTTCTTGTCCCACACCCCCCGAAGGTCAATGTGCTTGATCGACTCCCGCGCCAGCGTCGTGAGCTGCGTGTCCAGCTCCGGCCCGATCTCATCGGCGAAGGCGCTCAGCTTCCACATCAGATGATGCTCTCCCTCGGTTCGGCAGGGGTTAGGAAGGTATCGACGGTTTGAACTGGCAGCGGTTCATTGCCCCATCAGAATTGATGCGCTAGCGTTTTCTCGCGAAGCTTTGACGGCGACCCGAACCCGGTACCAACGATACAGCAAGAATCGAAGCGATCTTGTGAATCCTTGGCGAGGACCGTGCGCCGCAAACGTACCGATCGATGTCACATGCGAATAGAGGAGGCGGGTGCATCCCGCGAGGAGACGTGCGATCATACGATTGGCGAGCCTCGTGATAGCTGGTCTCGCGAGGAGTATGCACCATGCTTCAGACTGTCCCCCAACCAACGCGACTGGCCGCGCCATCTTCGTTACGACACCGGTTCGAGAACGAAACCTTCCGAGACCGCACCGTCGAGATTGATGGTAACCAATACACGAACTGCACGTTCATCAAATGCCGTATCGTCTTCACGGGATTCGAAGAAGGTGTATTCGACGCGTGCAACTTCATTCGCTGCGACTGGGGGTTCTCCGGTCCCGCGGCGAGTACGTTGAACTATCTCGCCGCTATTTACCATGGTTTAGGCCAAACCGGGCAAGATATGGTCGAAGGCATCTTCGAGAGTATCAGGCGCGACATCGTCAAATCAGGAGAACTGTTGTCATCCCAGCCTGAGTCGCACTCCCCATCGAAATGGCGGACGAGTCCGATGATCCTCGCAAGATGGTCTCCGATGCTGGTGCGATGTACGTGTCATCTTCTCCGTCGTTGCAGGGGATCGTCATCTCTGACAGCCGGGGTCAGGGCGAGCAACAGCCTTACCTTGAACTCAGTGCCCAAGGCTTGAAGACCCAAACAGCGCTTCATGAACAGCACCTGCAACGGATCAACGCCGAGCACCACCTCCTCCAAACGGCAAAGGACAACGACGCACGGCGCGATCGCGAAGCGAAACATTTTCAGGACCGACGGGATACAGAGAAGAACATATACAAAGTGGTCCTCATCGGCACCGTAGCCGGCCTGGTCATTGGCTGCCTCGCCGTCTTTCTCAGCCCGGACGACGCGATTCAGCGGTGGGGCCAATCGCTCATCACGCTGATTCTCGGCGCCCTGGTGGGTTACTGGGCGGCCTCGAAGAAGCTCACTGGTGATGGGTGGGGTTCGCAATCCTGAGCGATCGAGCCCGGTGCTTCGGAATCGGGGCGTTTCGTCATCGAATTTAACCCACGACGAGCGAGCGGTGTCGCGGAATTGGAGCATGTCGCGGATATGACGACCTCGGCCACCGAACTAGGCTCAAGGAGAAACGTCGAATCTCGGACGGCGCTGCTGCGGCAGACGGCGGAGCGGGCGATTCGCTATCTGGATGGCCTGGATGAGCGCGCGGTTAACGCGTCCCCGGCCGCGCTGGCCCGGCTGGCCGGCCTCGATGAGCCGCTGCCGGCCGAGCCGACCGACGCGGGCGAAGTCATTGCCCTGCTGGATGAGATCGGCTCCCCGGCGACCATCGCCACCGCCGGCGGCCGCTACTTCGGGTTTGGGATCGGCGGCGCGCTGCCGGCCGGGGTCGCCGCCAACTGGCTCACCGCGGCCTGGGATCAGGATGCCGGGATGGTGGCGCTGGCGCCCGGCGCCGCCAATCTGGAAGAGGTAGCCCGCGGCTGGCTGCTCGATCTGCTCGGCCTCCCCCCGGATGCCGCCGCCGGCTTCGTCACCGGCGCCACGATGGCAAACTTCACCGCCCTGGCGGCGGCACGGCACGCGGTGCTGGCCCGCGCCGGCTGGAATGTGGAAGCGGACGGGCTGTTTGGGGCGCCGCCGGTGACGGTCGTCGTCGGTGACGAGGTGCATGTCTCGGTCCTGAAGGCGCTCAGCCTGGCCGGCTTCGGCCGCGAGCGGCTGGTTCGAGTTCCGGTCGACGGGCAAGGCCGAATGCGAGCGGACGCGCTCCCCGCGCTCACGGGTCCGGCCATCGTCTGCATCCAGGCCGGGAACGTCAACACCGGCGCCTTCGACCCGATCGCGGACATCTGCGCTTGGGCTCACGGCCACGGCGCCTGGGTCCATGTCGATAGCGCCTTCGGCCTGTGGGCGGCGGCCGCGCCGGGGCGGGCCCATCTGGCCGAGGGCATCGCGGCGGCGGATTCGTGGGCGACCGATGCTCACAAATGGCTCAACGTCCCCTATGACAGCGGCATCGTCTTTGTCCGCGAGGCGAATGCGTTGCGGGCGGCAATGGGCGTCACCGCCGCCTATCTCGTCACCTCGGAGCGGCGCGAGCCAGGCGACTACACGCCGGAAATGTCGCGCCGGGCGCGCGGCGTTGAGGTCTGGGCCGCGTTGCGGTCGCTCGGCCGGAACGGCCTGGCGGAGATGATCGAGCGCTGCTGCCGCCACGCTTCCCGCTTCGCCGCGGGGCTCGCCGCCGCCGGCCACGAGATCCTGAACGAGGTCGAGCTGAACCAGGTGCTCGTCTCCTTCGGCAGCCCGCGGCAAACCCGGCAGGTGATCGCCGCCCTCCAGGCGGACGGTACCTGCTGGTGCGGCGGCACCGTCTGGCAGGGGCGGACCGCGATGCGGATCAGCGTCTCCTCCTGGGCCACGACCGACGAGGATGTCGAGCGGAGCCTGGCGGCGATGCTCAACACCGCCGCCCGTGCCCAACCGGCCTGACCGCCGCGGGTGTCTTCATTTGACACGGTGCCCGGCCGGACATAGATTGCATGCAGTCGCCGCCCCGGCGATGATGGCCCGAGGTTGGACGTGCAAACCGTCCTCAGCGATGAGGGCGCCAGGAGGCAATGATGACCGGCGTGAAATCCCCGACGATGATGGACGCATCCCGCTATGCCCGCCAATTGAAGCTCAACCGGCGGCACATGCTCGCCGCCTCGGCCGGCGCCGCCGGCCTCGCCGCCGTGGGCGGCTCGGCCCGCTCCGCCCGGGCCCAGGACGCCCTCACCCTGACCCAGTGGTATCACCAGTATGGCGAGGCGGGCACCCAGGAGGCCGCCGCCCGCTATGCCGCAGAATACTCCGAGGTCAACCCCGATGTCACGGTCGAGATGGTCTGGGTGCCGGGCGATTATTCCGCCACCGCCCTGCCCGCCGCCTTGCTGACCGATGACGGGCCAGACGTGTTCGAGGGCGCCCCCTCGCTGGCGATGGTCGATGCCGGCCAGATCGAGCCGCTCGACGATCTCTTCTCCGACGAGGTCATGGCCGACTTCAACCCCGTCAACATCGCCGCCGCGACCATCAACGACTCCATCTACGGGGTCAAGATGCTCGACGACCTCGGCTTGCTCTACTACCGGCGCAGCATCCTCGACGAGGCGGGCATCGCCCCGCCGACCACGATGGATGAGCTGATCGCCGCCGCGCGGGCGCTCGATACCGGCCGGGTCAAAGGGCTGTTCCTGGGCAACGACGGCGGCGTCAGCGCCCTGATCCACATCGCCCCCTGGTCGGCGGGGGTCGAGTTCCTAGACTCCGCCAACAACGAGATCACGTTTGGCAACGAGCGGACCGTGGCCGCCTACCAGAAGGTGCAGGAGCTACACGGCAGCGGCGCCCTGCTCGTCGGCGCTCCCACCGACTGGTGGGACCCCTCGGCCTTCAACCAGGGCCTGACCGCGATGCAGTGGACCGGCCTCTGGGCGATGCCCGGCATCCAGGCCGCCCTCGGCGACGATTTTGGCGTTGTTCCCTGGCCGGCGCTCGATGGCGATGGCAGCCCCGCCACCTTCTGGGGCGGCTGGACCGAGATGGTCAATGCCCGCGGCCAGCACATCGAGGAGTCGAAGGAGTTCGTCCGCTGGCTCTGGATCGAGAACACCGCCGCCCAGCAGGATTGGAACCTCGCCTATGGCTTCCATGTGCCGCCCCGGATCAGCGCCGCCGAGTCGGCCGAGCCGTTGCAGAGCGGCGCCCCGGCCGAGGCGGTCACGATCTTGAACGAGCATGGTCGGGTCCTCGGCCCGCTCTGGACCGGCGCCATGAACACGATCATCACCGACGCCCTCTCCAACATCCTCAACTCCGGGGCGGACATTGAGGAGACCGTGGCTACCGCCGCCGATCAATGCCAGGCCGAGCTGGACCGCAACCTCGCCTAACTGGGCCGCGGGCCGTCCGGCGCTCAGCCCCTTAGCCCCCAATCTCGAGGAGACACGATCGTTCTCCCGCGGGATCGGGGGTTGGGGGGCGAGCTCGGGGGGCCGACGCCCGTGGTCGTTCTCACGACGTACGACTCACGACTGACGACGACCGCCAGGGGGACGGAATGGGGACGAAGCGAGAGGCTACCTTCGCTTTTTGGGTCTTCATGGCCCCCATCCTGCTGGGGCTGCTGGTCTTCACCTTCGTTCCCATCGGCTGGGGCTTTCTCCTCAGCCTGTCCGATGCCCGCAACTCGGTCGATATCGGCAACTTCATCGGTCTCGACAACTACGCCTTCATGTTGCAAAGCCCACAGTTTCAAGATTCGCTGATCACGATCGTCATCTTCACCATTTTCATCGTGCCGTTGACCCTGTTCGCCTCGCTGGGGCTGGCGATGCTGGTCAATGGCGCCGGGTGGGGCCGCGGCATCTTCCGCACCGCCTTTTTCATCCCGACCGCGATCTCCTATGTGATCGCCTCGCTGATCTGGCGGATGGGCCTGTTCAGCGGCGTCCCCTCCGGGGTGATGAACGTGGTGCTCTACGAGTGGTTCGGGATCGAGGCCCCGATCTCCTGGATCACGAGCAGCAACCCGCCCTGGTACTGGCTGGTCCTGGTCACGGTCCGGCTCTGGCTCCAGGTCGGCCTCTACATGATTATCTTCATCGCCGGCCTGCAGGAGATCCCCCGCTCACTATACGAGGCCGCCTTCGTCGACGGCGCCCGCTCCGGCTGGATGACCTTCCGCCACATCACCCTGCCGATGCTGCGCAACACGTTGGTCGCCGTCCTCCTGCTGAACTTCATCGCCGCGTTCCAGGCGTTTGACGAGTTCTGGAACATCATGGGCGGCACCGCCGCCTCGGCCGGCAACCGCTCTCTGGCCCGCCCTCCCCTCGTCTATCTCTACCAGGTGGCCCTGGGTGATCAGGACTACGGGCGCGGCACCGCCGGCGCCTTCATCTTGACCGCGATCATTGTCGGCGTGACCCTGCTCCAGGGCCGCTTCTTCGGCTTCGGCCGGTCGACCTAAGCGGCGGGAGGCAACGATGGCGACCGTGCCAGGGATCAATCCAACGCTACCCGCCTCACCGGGCCGGCGGATTCGGATCCGGTGGGGCGAAGTCCTTCGTTATGTCGTGTTGGTCGCGCTGACGATCCTCTTCCTCTTTCCCTTCTACCTGATCGTTCGCAACGCCTTGATGACGCGGCCGGAGATCACCTCCTTCGAGTGGTCCTGGTGGCCGGCCGTGCCGCAGAGGAGCAACCTCGAGGTCTTGTTCAACGACGCCTCGGCCCCGATGGGCAGCGGCCTGCGCAACTCCGCCATCATCGCCGTCGTCAACCTGGTCTTCCAGACCCTCTTCGCCTCGATGGCCGGCTACGCGCTGGCCCGGATTCCGGCCCGCGGCAAGACCGTCGTCTTCTTCGTCATCCTCTCGACCCTGATGGTGCCGAGCGCCGTCACCTTCGTCCCCAGCTACGTGGTGGTGGCCAACCTGGGCCTGGTCAACACCATCTGGGGGATCGTCATTCCCGGCCTCTTCAGCGCCTTCGCCGTCTTCCTCTTCCGCCAGTTCTACCTCGATTTCCCGGTCGAGATCGAAGAGGCGGGCCGGCTCGACGGGTTAGGCTATTTCGGCATCTACGGCCGGCTCCTGTTGCCGAACTCGATGGGTATCCTGATCGCCCTCGGCGTGTTGAGCTTCATCAATAGCTGGAACGCCTTCCTCTGGCCGCTCGTCGTCGGCCGCAGCCCCTCGAGCTGGACCGTCCAAGTCGTCCTTTCCACCTTCCTCACCGCCCAAACCATCAACCTGCCGATGCTCTTCATGGGCGCCGCCATCGGCGCCCTGCCGCTGGTCGTCATCTTCCTCATCATGCAACGCTACATCGTCGAAGGCGTCCGCCTCTCCGGCATCAAGGGGTAGCCAGCGCCGGAAAGGTTCGACCGTGGCGACTGGTCTCAGCGGGGCGCCGATCGGCTGGCTTGACAGGGTGATGAAGCGGGCCATACCATTCAACCTCACCAATGGCGAAATCCCTCCGGCGCCGGTGGGTCAGTCGAAGAGAGCTCCGATGACCATGCGGAGGAAGTGGCGCGCCGCGGCGCAAGATCGAGGAGTGCGAAGATGCACGAACGCGAGGACCGCTTTCATTCGCCGTCGCTCCGCTCTTCCCTGGAGCGGGGACGAGCAAATCGTCGCCGGTTGCTGCAACGCTCGGCCCTGGCCGGCGCCGGCCTGGCCGCCGCCCCCTGGCTGGCGAGGATGCCCAGCCGGGCCGCCGCCCAGGAGATCGAGCGCACCCCATCGACCGCCACGGTCGACGGCACCCTCCGGGTACTCCTTAAGGACGACTTCCATCCCGACCACAACGCCTTTATGCGGGCCGAGCTCGAAGCCTACGCCAAGCTCAACGGCTGGCCGATCGAGATCACCGACGTCGCCGGCTACCAGGGCGGCGGCGACCTCAACCAGGTGCTGCTGGGCTCGGTCCAGGCCGGAAACCCGCCGGACCTGCTGATCCAGGACCAGGGCGTGCGCAACTACGTCACCCTCGGCGTGGTCCAGCCGGTCACCGACATCGTCAACGAGATGATCGAGCTGTACGGCGAGCCGATCTTCGGCGCCCGCCTCGATTCCGAGCTCGACGGCGAATGGTACGCGGTGCCCTTCTTCACCCGCGCCGGCGGCATGTACGCCCGCCAGGACATTTTCGACGAGTTCGGGCTGGACGTTGACGCCGATACCGAAACCTACGAAAAGCTGCGCGATGCCGCCCTCGCGGTCTCCGACCCGGCCGCGAATGTGTGGGGCTGGGGCATGACCGTCAACCGCTCGGGCGACGGCCAGGCCCTGGTTCAAAACGTACTCTACCGGTATGGCGGACATGTGCAGGACGAAACCGGCGAGCTCGTCACCTTCAACTCGCCGGAGACGATCGCGGCCATGGAGTGGCTGGCCGAGACGTACACCGCCGCCGAGTACGCCGACATGCTGCCGCCGGGCGTCCTCTCCTGGACCGACACCAACAACAATGAGGCCTTCCTCGCCAGCCAGACGGCAATCACCGCCAACGCCGGCACCGTCTACGCCAAGGCGGTCCTCGATGATGTCCCCTTCTGGGAAAACATCGTCTACCTGCCGAACCCCAAGCGGATCACCGACGACACCCGGATCGACTTCTTGAGCGCCGGGATGAAGTTCTATCTCATCACCGATGCCGTCAACCCGGAGGCCAGCTACGACGTCATGCGGCATTTCCTCACCCTGCCGGTGCAGGAGGAGATCTGGCGCATCTCGACCGCCTACGCCCTGCCCGCGTACCAGACCGGGTGGGACAACCCGATCATCACCGAGGACCCGAACTCGGTCCGGGGCCGCGAGATCGCCCTGACCGAAACCGACTTCACCGGCCTGCGGTGGCCCGGTCCCGAGAACGAAGCGATCGGCTCGATCGGCGCCGGCGTCTTCTTCACCGACCTGATGTCGGAGATCATCCAGGGCCGCCCGGCGGCCGAGGTGGTCGCTGACTACCACGACCAGTTCGTTCAGATTTATCAGGACTTCGGCCTCCAGGGCGCCTAAAACGGCATCTTGCCGGACCGCTAAGCGGGGGCGCCCCGCTTGGCGGTTCGGCGTCGCTGAAAACGTCACCGGGCGCCCTTTGGGTGTTGAAGGAGAGGGCGGATGGCCGTTCCAGTCCTACGCGAGACGCCGCGGGTCATCACCGCCACCCGGACCACCTCGTTTTGGAAACAATCCAGACGGGTCCTGGGCCGCGACTGGCCGATCGCCTACCTCTTCGTGGCGCCGCTGGTGATCCTGCTCTTCGGCTTGATCGCCTATCCATTGCTGCGGGCGGTGATCCTCAGCTTCTACAACGTCACCGGCATTACCAATCGCGGCTTCGTCGGCTTCCAGAACTACGAACGGCTGTGGGCCAACCGCCAGTTCGTCGAATCGGTGATGGTGACCGCCCAATACGCGCTGACCGCGGTCTTCTTCAAGTTCTGGATCGGCCTGACCGCCGCCCTCTTGCTGCACCGCAAGGGGCTGCGCTTTCGCAGCGTCTTCACTGGATTGGTCTTGCTGCCGTGGGTGATCCCGGATATCGTGGCGGCCCTGACCTGGCGGGGCATTTACGATCCGCTGTTCGGCGGCTTGAACATGATCCTGCTCCGGCTCGGCCTGATCGACCAGGGCATCTCCTGGCTGGGTGACTACCAGCTCGCCCTGCCGGCCGTGATCGCGGTCAACATTTGGAAGGGCGTGCCGTTCTTCACGATCGTGCTGCTGGCGGGGTTAAAGGCGCTCGATACCGAGCTCTACGACGCGGCGGCGGTCGATGGCGCCAACGGCTGGCAGCGCTTCGTCAGCATTACCCTGCCCGGCCTGCGCTACGTGATCATTGTCGGCAGCCTGCTGTCGCTGATCTGGACCCTCAACTCGTTCGGCCAGGTCTTCTTGCTGACCGGCGGCGGCCCCGGCGGGGCGACCCGCCTCTTCTCAATCCTCGCCTACGAGTACGCGATCGCCTCGTTGCGCTACAGCGCCGGGGTGGCGGTGGCGCTGTCGGTAGTGCCGGTCCTGCTGATCCTGATCGTTGTCCTCGGCCGCTTCATGCAGGGCGACCCGGACCAGACGGAGGCGCCGTCCGGCCCGTTGAGCCGCCTCGGGACGGCGATTGCCTGGCCGTTCGTCGCCGTCGGTCGCGCCATTGGCTTCGTGCTCGGGCTCATCATTGGCGCGGTCGAGTCGGTCTTCGTGGCCGTCGCCGGGGCGCTGGCGGCCGCGTTCACCCGCGGCGACCCACAACGAGAAGGCGCCTGGCGGCGGCTGACCAGCCGGCTTGGCACTATTGGCGCCTACGCCTTGCTTGGCGGCTTGCTCGTGACCCTGCTCTTTCCCTTTTACTGGGTGATCATTACCGCGTTTAAGTCGAACGAGCAAGTGCGCACCTTTGAATCCGTGTTCTGGCCGTCGCCGTGGACGACGGAGCATTTCACCTACATGCTGACCCAAACCGACTTCCCCCGCTGGTTCTTGAACACCCTCCAGGTCGCGGCCGTGACCTGCCTGGTCTCGGTTCTAGTCGGCGCCCTTGGCGCCTATGCCCTGGTCCGCTTGCGCTGGCGCGGCCCCGGCTTCCTCTCGACCGCGATCCTCTTTGCCTACCTGATGCCGACCGTGATGATGTTCATCCCGCTCTACCAGATCTTCACCGAGCTGCGCCTGATCAACACGCTTGGCGCGTTGATGATCGCCTACCCCACGTTCGGTCTGCCCTTCGCCACCTGGCTCCTGATGGGCTACTATCGCTCGTTGCCGCGCGACCTGGAGGAAGCGGCCCTGATCGATGGCGCCAACCACTTCCAGGCGTTCTGGCAGATCATCCTGCCCCTGACCACCCCGGCCTTGATGGCGGTCGGCCTGTTCGCGATTACCGCCGCCTGGGACGAGTTTCTGTTCGCCTTCGTCTTTATCTCGTCGGAATCGCTGCGCACCCTGCCGGTCGGGCTGGCGCAGTTGATCACCGGCGACATCTTCCCCTGGGGCCAGATGTTCGCCGCCAGCATCATGACCACGATTCCCGTGGTCATCATCTACATGCTCGCCCAGCGCTACATGGTCGAGGGGCTCTCCGCCGGCTCGGTCAAGGGCTGAACCAATCGCGAACCGCGGCCGATTCGTGCGTTCGGTGACAATCCGGTATGCTCTCGTTCATGACGAGGCCCGTTCCACGGGATCGGTAAAGGAGTCTGGACGTGCGCGCGAATCATGTTCGACGGCGATTGGCGGCGGGCGAGCCGTCGATCGGCACCTGGTTGGGCTTGCCCAGCCCGGAAGCGGCGGAGTTTGTCAGCAAGATCGGGTTCGACTGGCTGGTGGTCGATACCGAGCACAGCCCGGTCGATATTCTGACCCTGGCCCGGATGTTCGCGGCGATGGCGAACTCCGAATCGGCGCCGATGGTCCGCATCCCTTGGAACTCGCCGGAGAATTTCAAACGGGTGCTCGATGCCGGGGCCTGGGGCATCGTGGTGCCGATGGTCAACTCGCGGCAAGAAGCGGAGCAAGCGGTTTCGGCCATGCGCTACTACCCGAAGGGGGAACGCAGCGTCGGCGGCGGCCGCCACGCCCTCTCGATGGGCACCAGCGCCGTTGAGTACTATCGTCACGCCAACGACGAGTTGCTGCTGGTGCTGCAAATCGAGCACATCCAGGGGGTCGAGAACGCGGACGCGATCCTGAGCGTGCCCGGCGTCGATGCTTGCTTCATCGGTCCGAACGACTTGGCGGCCTCGATGGGGATGGGCCTCGGCGTCCCCCTGGAAAGCGAGGATCCGCGCCTGGTCGAGGCTATCCATCACGTCCGCGACACCGCGATCCGCCACGGCGTCGCCCCCGGCGTCCACTGCTCCCACGCGGCGGGCGTAAATCAGCGGATTGCCGAGGGCTTCCAGTTCTGCGCCATGGCCAGCGAGCTCCGCTACCTGGTCGGCGGCCTGACCAGCGACCTGGCGACCCTCGACTGGCAACGCTCGACCGCCTCCGAGCTGGAGCCGAGCGAGGCCGCGGCGGCGGTGCGGTACTGAGTCTTGGCTGGCGGCGAGTGTATGTCTCGCCCGCCGGCCCTCACCCGCGAATCGAAGGCGTGCTGGAGAACGGTTGGTCGGCGACGCCCGGCGGGTGTGCCGGGCGTCATTGATAGCGACGGCGTTGCTCAGGCCGCCTTGGCCTCGCGCTCGATCAACGCGCGTTTGCGTTCGACCCCCCAGCGATAGCCGGTGAGCGCACCATCACGCTTGACGACCCGGTGGCACGGGATCGCTACCGCCAGCATGTTGGCGGCGCAGGCTCCCGCCACCGCGCGCACCGCCTTCGGCTTGCCGATCGTCCTGGCGATGTCGCCATAGGTGACGGTCGTGCCCGCCGGAATCCCGCGCAGCGCGGCCCACACGCGTTGCTGGAAGGCGGTGCCACGGACGTCGAGGGGCAGGTCGAGCCCGATCCCCGGCGCCTCGACGAAGCCGACCACTCGCGCCATCAGCTTCTCGAAATCGGCGTCGCCGCCGATCAGCCGGGCGTGCGGGAAGCGGTCCTGCAAATCCCGGACCAGCGCGTTGGGATCGTCCCCAATCAGGATCGCGCAGACGCCCTTCTCGCTGCTCGCCGCCAGGATCGAGCCGAGCGAGCATTCGCCAACGGCAAACCGGATCTCGACATCGACCCCGCCGGCGCGGAAGGCCGAGGGGGTCATGCCGAGCAGCTCATCCGACTTCGCGTAAAAGCGACCGCTGGAATTGAACCCGGCGTCATAGATGGCCGCGGTGACCGTGCTGCTCCGGCTGAGCTGATCGCGTACCTTGCCGGCCCGATGGGCGACGGCATAGTCTTGCGGCGTCAAGCCCGTGACCGTCTTGAAGATGCGGTGGAAATAGCCGGCGCTCAATCCCGCCGCCTCGGCTAGCACCGTGAGGGGCAGAATCTCGTCGGTCCGCTCAATCAACCGGCAAACGTGCGCGACCGTCGCGGCGTTCCGCGCGTCGGCCGACGGCTGGTCGGGTTTGCATCGCTTGCAAGCCCGGAAGCCAGCCGCCTTCGCCTCCGCCAGGCTGTCATGGAAGCGGACGTTTTTCGGGTTGGCGGTCCGCGACGGGCAGGATGGACGGCAATAAATGCCGGTGGTGGCAACCGAATACCAAAATGTTCCGTCCGCCGCCGGATCGCGCGCGACAACATGCGACCAACGCGAATCCCATTCGGCGGCCGCCATCTCCGTTGATCTCTCGATTGCAAGCGCGCCCATGGCCGACCCTTTCACGGTTTCTTCATCTGCCCTTATGATGCCGTGCTCTAGCGCCGCTGGCACTCCGGGACTTGCTTTCAAATCGAAATTGGATCGGCGCTGGCGAGCAACCACGCCGCACGCCATGAGCGGCGTGCGTGGTTGGTTTGATTCACCCTCTGATTGTGGCAGACCGCGAGACCAGGATCGACCACGCGGCCCATCGCGGTAAGCATGGACGTCCGCGTCGCTGTCCAGACCGGAAGCGGCGCGGACGACCATGGGTTCGATCAAACCGCGCGGATTAGGCCGAGCTGGGTCAGCGCGGTCACTCCATCGTCCAGGCCGATTTCCTCGGCGACCTTGCCGTTTTCAATCCGAAGCACCGTCGTTCCGGTGAACCGCATCTTGCGACCGGAGGCCGCGGGAAGGGAACCGACGAGGAAATCACTGAACGCGGGGCCGGTGTGGGTGCCGCCGCCTTCCCAACGACCCACGACGTGGTCACCCTCGGCGATGAGATCCGCCGCCCCGCCGAACTCGAGATCCGGGAACGCTTCGCGGAATCCGGTCATGAACGCCTTCACGTCCTCACGACCGTGGCGCGGCTCATGCAGGGAGTACCGCAAGAGCATGTTGGGCGCGGCCAGCTCGTCGACGATGCCGGGATTCCAGGGATTGCCCCAGAACTCCGTGAACCAGCGGCCGACGATTGCCTTGTTGTCCTGTTCCTTCGACATGATGTGCATCTCCTTTTTTCTGCCAGTGGTCGGCGCTGGCCTGTCGGATGGCGGCATGCCCGCCGCTCCTGGGACCAGGGTAGTTCGCCCGTTCCCAGGCGGAACTCCGTTTGTTGCCCTGAAATCCGAACGTGCCGGTGGGCCGTGATCCGGTGAGGTGCAGGCAAAGCGGCCGCTCGCGGGAACGACCTGGCAGTGACCATGAATGGGCGAGATCGAGCCGCGGTTGCTCCATCAGGTTCGGGTGATCGATACGCCGCCAAATGATAGCGACGTTATCGGCAAGGACCGGCATGTCTTACTCCGTGGTACATCATCACTACCAGGAGAGCATGCCAGGTCCAATCGCGAGTCTCACTCCGCTTATTGCTTTCCAATCCGATGTCAACAACTTTCCAGATCTCAGCCTCACGCATGGGCGTTTGTGGGTTCAGCTCGGCGGCTTGCGACAAGTGACAACCGAATCGGAGCATGCGATCATGGCCGCCTTGGACGGGACCGCTCGCGGACGGGCGACAGGGAGGAATTTCGTGAAACTGGTGCTTGGCGGACGCGAGGGCGAAGCCCATTTTGGCTTAGTCAACGAGCTGGACATTCCCGATCTGAACGTGGTCACGGAGCTGGACCCGGCGAAAGTCCTGGCCGAGGTCGCCGACGCCGACATCTTCTACGGCGTACCGACGCTCGATGTGGTCAAAGCCGGGAAGAAGCTGCGCTGGATCCAGTCCTCCAGCGCCGGCGTCGAGTACACGGCCCGCATTCCGGAACTGGTCAACAGCGACATCGTCCTGACCAATACCCGCGGCGCCCACGGCCCCTCGATCGGCGAGCACACCTTCGCCCTCCTCTTTGCCCTGACCCGCAAGCTGCCGGAGAGCCTGGCCGGCCAGCGGGACCACCAATGGCGGCGGTTGGAACTGTACCGCGCCTGTTGCGAGATCAACGGCGGCACCATGGGCATCATCGGCTTCGGCCAGATCGGGCGGGCGGTGGCCCAACGGGCGCTGGCCTTCAATATGGACGTCTTGGCGGTCGATGCCCAGGGGGTCGATGACGCGCCGGGGGTCGAGGAAGTGTGGCCGCTGAGCCGGCTGCCGGAGCTGCTCGAACGATCGCGGGTCGTCGTGGTCTCCGCCCCGCTGACCGCCGAATCGAAGCACCTCCTGGACGCCGAAGCGCTGGCCCGGATGCGGCCCGAGGCGTACCTGATCGTCGTCTCCCGCGGCGGCATCGTCGACGAATCCGCCCTGGCCGACGCTTTGCGCACCGGCAAGCTGGCCGGCGCCGGCCTCGACGTGACCGCGGTCGAGCCCCTGCCCGCCGACAGCCCGCTCTGGGACGCCCCCAACCTCGTCATCACCCCGCACACCGCCGGCGCCTCGACCGAGAAGGAGCGCCGCTGCGTCGAAATCCTGTGCGACAACCTGACCCGCTTCGCCAACAACGAGCCCCTCGTCAACCTCGTCAACAAACGCCTCGGCTACTAGCCGGCAACGCGGTCCGGCCGAGATGGATGCCGGTCGGGCCGTCTTCGCGCTCAAAGCGTGGTCAGGTCGCGTCCGCATCGGCGAGTCTCGCCTGCTCCCCCAAGACTGGAGGCGGGGGAGCCGTGTAGACATCCGCCACTGTCAGGAACTCGCCGCCGAAGAGCTTGTTGATCTGGGTGGCGTAGGTCAGGGAGCCGGAGAGGACCTGGCGTGGGGTGCCGTCGGCGACGACCCTGCCCCCGCCGAGCAGGATGACGCGGGTCGCGGCGGCCGCCACCAGCTCGATGTCGTGGGTGGCGAGGAAGATCGTCTTGCCCTCGGTTCGGAGGTCGCGCAGCAGGTCGGCCAGGATGCGTTTCTGACGGCCGTCCATGCCCCGGGTCGGCTCGTCTAGTAGCAGGAGCGGCGGGTCGCCGATCAGGATCGCCGCCAGCGCCGCCCGTTGCCGCTCGCCGCCGCTGAGATCGCGCGGGTGCGTCAGCAGGTGGTCGCCGAGGCCCAGCCGGGCCAGCAATTCGGCGCTATCAAGCGTCGACCGGGGATGGAGCGCGTGGGTGAACGCCAGCTCATCGCGCAGGGTCTCCGCGAACAGCAGCGAGCCGGGGTTCTGCGGCACATACCCCGCCAGGTGCCCGATTTCGGCTGGATCGAGCCTCGAACTATCCTGGCCAAAGAGTGCAATCTTGCCCCTGGCCGGCCGGTGCAGCCCCGTCAGCAAACGGAGCAGCGTCGTCTTGCCGGACCCGTTGCGGCCCATCAGGGCGATCACCTCACCGGCCCCGGCGTCGAGGTCGATCTCGCTTAGGACCGTCGTACCGTCGAAGCCCGCGCTGACTCGCGCTACCGCGATTGGCGGATGAATCGACGTGTGGACCGACCGGCCCGTGCTCAGTCCTGAAAGGACTTCGTGGTGCTCAGCGCGGAATTTATTCCAGCGCCCCGCCTCAACGCGACGTACCGGCGGACCGCCGGTACGCGAAGAATCGACCAGTGACGGCGGTTCCCAACCGGCGGCCCGATCACGCCGCACCGCGGCCCGCCCCTCCTTGATCGTCAGCGGCAGCGGCCGCCAGCCGCGAACGCGGGCGATCTGTATCAGCTGCGGCAGGAAGTCCGCCTCCATCCGCGTCATCACCTCGCGGGGAGCGCCCTCGAATCCCGGCTGGCCAGAGTCAGGCAGATAGCGCAGCACGTCGGCCCGCGCCATCACCCGTTCCAGCCGGTGCTCGGCCAGGACGATGGTGAGGCCAAGCTCCTCATTCAGCCGGGACAAGGCGGCGAGCACGCTCTCCGCCCCCCACGGGTCGAGCTGGCTGGTCGGCTCGTCCAGCACCAGGATCGACGGTTGCAGCGCCAACGCGGCCGCCACCGCCACCCGTTGCCGCTCGCCGCCGGACAGTGTGGTGACATCCCGCTGTCGCAGATCGGCGATCCCGAGCAGGTCCAGGACCTCTTCCACCCGCTTCCGCATCGTCAGCGGCGGCACGCCGCGCTGCTCCAGGCCGAACGCCAGCTCATCGTCCACCCGGGTGGTGACCAGTTGGGCTTCTGGGTCTTGAAAGACGAAGCTGACATGCTGGCTCAACACGCGAGGACCGGTGTCCCTGGTGTCGAACCCGGCCACGAGCGCCTGGCCGCCGAGCTCGCCGCCGCTGAAGTGGGGCACGAGCCCGTTCAGGCACCGGAGCAAGGTCGATTTGCCGCTCCCGGACGGACCGGTGACGACGACGAACGATCCGGCCTCCACCGTCCAATCGATGCCGTTTAGCGCGAACGCCGTCCGCTCCGGGTAGCGGTACGAGACGCCGCGCAGCACCGCCGCCGTTCCGCTCATGGCGCCACCAACGCCGGCGCGAGCAGGAAGCCGAGCGCCGCCAGCAGCGGCAGGTTGACCGGCGGCGCGGCCAGTGATGGGTACGGATCATAGGCAAAGGCGGCGGGATCAACCGCCAGCACCGCGAGCTCAATCGCCAGCACGACGGCGGCGGCGCCCGTGATGATCCATTCCGGCCTCGCCCAAACGATCTCCCGATACCGCGTCCGCTGGATCTGGAGTGCCGATCGGGATTCTCGGCTGCCGATCACGAACGCGACACTCCCGGCCAGGACGAACGCGATCGCCGCCACGGGCCGACCAACCGCCAGTAGGTAGGCGCCGATGGTTGCTGCGGTTAGGCCGCCGCCGGTAAGAACGCTCCGGCCGCGGGACCAGGGCGGCGGCGTCGCCAATTGCGCCCCGAACCCCCGCGCCTCGAGCGCCTCGGCCAGGAGGAAGGAGCGCTCCAGGCCGCCGGCCAGCAACGGCACCAGGAGGGGCACGAGCCCACGGACGCCGCGCGTCCGGTGCCCGCGCCCGAGTTGCGCCTCGCGGATCTCGGCGTAGGCGGCGATCGTTTGCGGCACCATCGCCCAGGCGACCGAGCCCGCCACCGCCAGCAGGGTCAGCCGCGGCGGCAGCAATCGCAGCAGCGAGGTCCAGTCGAGCACCGCCGCCACCGTGGTCCCGATCAGGACCAGCGTCACCAGGGCCACGCCGCTGAGCAGGCCGTAGACCAGCGCGTTGACGGTCAGGATGCCGCCAATAATCGGGATTTCCCCCGGCAGCTTGGCGATGACGCGGTCCCCAACGTGTACCGTCAGCAGGTTGAACAGCACCGCGATCGCGGCAAACCACACCGCCAACCGGACCACGACCCGCCAGGAGGCCACCCGCGACGTCGTGCCCCACACCGCCCGCACCCCAAGCACCGCCAGCAGCGTGGCAACCAGCACAAACGGGTTCCGGCCGAGGAGGGCCGGCAGGCTGGCGGCCAGCATCCAGACCAGCCAGGCCCGCGGATCGAGCGTCCGGCTCATGTCGGGCCGCGCCGGCCGGCCCGCCGCCGGCCGAGGAGGAGCGCGCCGCCGCCGATCGCGACCAGGATGCCCCCGGCGCCGGCATACAGCGGCCAGTCGATAGCGGCCGGCTCCACCGCCGGAGCTGGAGCGGCTTGAGCGGCCGCCAGCCCGGCAATCTCCGCTAAAGAAAGCGCCGGCAGGTTCGCCTCGCCGCTGGTCCAGCTCCAGCCGTCGATGTCGCCGTCCCGGACCAGGGACGAGCTGGCGCCGAGCATCTGCCAGCGCCAATCACCTGGCGTGTGCTGGCGGAACGCTTGCCAGAACGGGTCATCCGGCCCCGGCCCCTGGCAGAGCCGCCGCCGGCATTCGCTCACGCCGCAGCCATCGCCACCGATGGCGCAGACCGCCTCGCCGAGCCCGCCGAAACCGACCGTCACCACCGGGAGCCGGCTCCGCTCCAACAATTCCAGGCTGCTAATCTCCGCCTCGGCAAAGGCGACATAGGCGTAGCTCAACTCGCCGGCCCGATCCCGCACGACCAACCCGGCGTGGTTCAACTCCTCCTCGGCGATGCCGGTCCGCATCCCGAGCGCAAGGGAGAGGATGACGACCAGGGCAACGATGGCGCCCTGACAACGGGACGGCGACATTGTGCCGTGTAGGAACTCTCGTTCTCGCGAATCGTTCACCGGGCCGGGGCTCGCTACGCCGCCGGCGCCAGCGGCACGCACGGGGCCTGGCCGCGGCCGGGGGCCGGCAGCGCGATCACTTCCGGTGTCGCGTCGATCGCCGCTATCGGCGCCGGCTCGTCGCAGGCGGTCGCCACCGGCAGGGCGTAGCCGGCGAGGGCGGGCACGGCGTGCAGGGTCGCCAGCAGATTGTCGGCCGGCTCGGCGTCGATGTAGCGGAAGCCGCCGCTTACGTTCTGAAAGGCGATGAGCCCGCGCTCGGCGTTGGCCCAATCGGCGCTGGATGGATCTTGGCCGGCGGCGATCAAGGCCTGCACCGCCAGCGCGGTCGAGTTGGCATCCGCCGTTTCCGGCTCCCCGGCTTGGAACAGGAATTGGCCGAGGAGGGTCTGGACGCTTTGCAGATAGGCCAGGGCGGGCTCGACCATGGGGTCGGCGCCATTGCCGGTCGCCACCAGCGCCTGGATCACGAGCGCGGTCGTGTTGCTATCGCCCGAACCGGCGTCCGTGGCCCCCGTGAACCCCCACGAGCCATCGTCGAGCTGGGCCGGACGCAGGGCTTCAATCGCGGCCGGCGGCATCGGCTCGTTCGCGGCGGCCAGCGCCAGCAGGACGAGGGCGTGGTCGAAGACGCCCGCCCCGTGGAGATCGTCCGGCGTCCCTGGCGGCGTGCCCGGCGCCGGTGCGGTCAGGCCGGCGATCAGGTCGACGCCGCCGAAGCTCCTGGGATCCTTGCCGCCGGCGATCGCGGCCAGCGTCAGCTTCGCCGCCGGGCCAGCCCCGGTCGAGGCATAGGCCAGCCCATCCGTTGCGAGATAGGCCACCGCCCGATCGAGCGCGGCCCCGGTGTCCACGCCGCGTTGCGCCGCCGCCGCCAGGGCAAAGACGGCATCGGTGGTCGCGCTGGGATCGGGCGCCCCGTCCATCCCCACGAAGGCGCCGCTGTCGGCCTGCTGCCCGAACAGATACGCGACCGCCCGCGCCAGCGCCGGATCAGGCCCCGGCGCAACGGCGGCGGCCGGGGTGGCCTGTTGCGCCGCCACCCCCGTTGGCCGCGGGCCGGGCAGCAGGGCAAGCACCACGATCAGCAAGACCGGGACAACGAATCCGCGCCCGGACCTCCTGTTCCGAAATCCGACTGAAGGACTCGGCCCCGGCTCCCCTCGCCCACGGTTGGCGGGCGCCGCGTACCCTCCGCGTGTGGTAGCGGTGGGGGTGAGGGCCTTTTCCCAACCTAAGCAAATTCCGGGACTTGGCATGCGGTGAACATCGTCGCGATTGGCGTGTGGCCGGCCCCCCATGAGAACGTCCTCCCCTTTGGCGCGAAGGGCAATGGACGCAACTGGGCGGGCAATCTGGCTTCGCAGGTGTCAGCCGACACGGGCGTTACAGTTGCGGCACAGCGCCGGTCTTGCACCGGCTTCCCCCGGTTTGCCACCCGCCGCTATGGCGCGGCGTGACACCCCAGTTGCGGAATCGCGATTGATTGCGACGGCGCGGGTATCTGGCGCCCCGCCCGCGCAGTGTGGCACCGGCCCCGCGGGGCGTCAAATGTTCCTTGATCCGGTCGACCTCCACTCGGGTGATGCCCTGCTGCCAGCCGCGCCAGTCATCGCACGATGTCCTACCCCATCGCGCCATTCTTTCCGCTCACCCCCCCTGCCGGATGACGGACCTATAAGGCCCGGCCGGCGCTCGAAAACGTCCGCGCCTCGTCCGGGGTTGCCGGCTCCGCCAACTCGAGCCCGGACAGACCGTCGATGCTCGTCGTGTTGTTGGCTTGCCAGTACTTCTGCTTCCAGCCGTCGCCTTGCTTCGCTTCCTGCCGCTCCGACCAGCGTTGGAGCTGCTCTCGCTCCCCCACGTAGTCCATCCGGGGCACGACGAAGCCACACGAGTCGGTGATCAGGCTGACCTCGACGACGATGATCGAGCGCATCATCCGCCGCGTATCGGCGTCCGGCTGGAAGTGAGCCAGGACCGTCGCGAACGCCGAATCCGCCGCCGGCACCACCCGGCCCTGCCCGTGCAGGCGGACAATCTTCGGCGGTCCAGCAAAGGCACAGAACATCAGCACGATCCGGCCGTTCTGCCGCAGGTGGGCCACGGTTTCGATCCCGCTGCCGGTCAGATCGAGATACGCGGCCGTGGTGGGGCCAGTGATCCGCAGCGTGGCCGCCGGCTCACCCTTGGGCGAGATATTGACATGTCCATCCGCCTCCATTGGCGCGGTGGCCACGAAGAAGAGCGGCTGCCGGCCGATCCAGGCCGCGAGCTTGGCGTCAATCGTATCGTAGACCTGCCCCATCCCTGACCTCATCTGCTGGTGCGGCTGATCTTGGCCGCATTGAAGTAGCGGTGACCATGATACCCGGACGGCATGCTTGCCGTCCGGCCACCGCTCACCTTGCCTCCACATGCACCGTGATCGCGCCATCCGCCGTTGAGTCCCGCCCGATTCTCGCGGGTGTTCCCGAGTTGACAGGAACCGGGTGCCGGGCTTGGCGGTAAGGCGGGGCGCTGGCTGCTGTAATGAATCCACGCTCGATTGAGCGCTCGCTCCCGAAACGC
>JALZJP010000227.1 GCA_030859715.1 Chloroflexota bacterium | reverse complement strand
GCGTTTCGGGAGCGAGCGCTCAATCGAGCGTGGATTCATTACAGCAGCCAGCGCCCCGCCTTACCGCCAAGCCCGGCACCCGGTTCCTGTCAACTCGGGAACACCCGCGAGAATCGGGCGGGACTCAGCAAGCACCCCCCTCGCGGCGGGGGCTGGGCAGGAGCCGGTCACGTTTATACGAGTTTCGGGAAATGACTTGGGCCTCCGCGGCACCCCGTCCTCAGTCCTGAAAGGACTTTTCGGTGCTCAGCGCGGACTTCTAGTGGCCCAGGGGGCACCCCCGCGCCGCTGGCGCGGCGTGTCGGTAGCACAAGGATGTATCCGAAACTCGTATTAGTCGATCACCGTCCAGGCGGATCCTGTCGGGGGATGAGGGGGGTGAGCGAGACATCGAGCCAGTCGGGGCGATTGCCGAGCTCATAGCGAACTTGGTAGAGCGACTTCGCCAGCGCCCAGGCCGCGATGGCCCGCTCAAACTCGGCCTCGCCGGCCGGAACCAACGCCACCGGCGAGCTCGCCACTTCGCCGCGGTAGCCAGCCAGGAACGCGGCCCGAGCTTCTCGCTCCCACGTCGCCAGGCGGGCGTGGTCCGCCGCCGCCGACCGCGCCGCCATCCCACGGGCATAGGTGAACGAGTGCAGCATGTCGGCCACGTCCTTCATGGGTGACGTTTTGGCCCGGCGCTGCTCGATCGGGCGGGCCGGCTCGCCCTCGAAATCGAGCAGCACCCAATCGTCATCCGGCGTCCGCAAGAGCTGGCCCAGGTGATAGTCGCCGTGGATCCGGGTCTTCATCGTTCCCGTGAGCGCCCGAAATCCCGCCACCCGGTCCAGCAGCTCGGCCTTGTTGTCGAGCATGACCATCACCAGCGATTGCAGACGCGGGGAGAGGTCGCGCCGGCGAATCCGCAAATCCTCACAGATCGCCCGCACGCCGGCGGCGGTGGTGTGCTCCCAATAGGCGATATCGGCCTCGGTCACCGGCTCCGGGGCAAAGTCCGGCTCGGTCTCGACCGACGATAACGCCAGATGGAGCCGCGCGGTGCGTTCGCCGAGGCGCCGCGCCGCGGCGGCATATGACGCCAGGGGGACGGTTGCCAGGAAATCCTGGGTCCAACCCCAGCCCTCGCCCACGCTCGGGATGAAGTCGAACAGTACGCCAACCGGATAGATGCCGCCCCCGTCCGCCTGGTAGGTCGCGGTGCCATACGGGATGGGGAGCTGGCGGAACGACGTCCGCTCCGCCAGGAACCGGCTGATCTCTTCGTCGGGGTTGATCCCCTCCCGCAGCCGCCGAAAGATCTTGCCGAACATCGCCTCGCCGTAGCGAACCGTCGTGTTGCTCTGGCCCATGCCGCCGAGGACTAACGTGCCCGGCCCGGCCTCCCGCGCCGCCGCCGCGAAACCGGGAAGCCGCCGCCAACGGTACCGGCCATGCACGCCCGCCAACGTCGCTTCGGCGGCAAAGTGGCTGAGCCACCAGGCCGGAAACGCGGGCGCGGCGGCAATATCGACAACCTGCCAGGTCGCCGCCGGCGTGGTGATCCGGGCCAGGCTATCGTCGGTCCACGTCCCTGGATCAGGGACGACGGCGGCCAGCACGAGGTAGTCCGACGCCTCGGAGAAGTCTTCGAACCCGACGATGGCGGTGGCGAGCACGAACCATCCGCTCGCCACCGCCTCGACCGCGACATCGCCCAGCACGACCTCCAGGATCGGCCGGTCTTTATCCCCGAACCATCGTTGGGCGTAGAGATAGTCGTCAACAGTCGCCCCGAGTTGGTTCAGGACGATCTCCCGCACCAACTCCGTGTCCAGCTCACGATCCAGGACAATTGCCGCCGGCTCCGGGCTAAGCGTCGACAACGGCGGTCTCCACCGGCGGCTCCAGCCGGAACCAATAGAAGGCATGCGGCCCGAGGGTGACGAAATACGGCAGCTCACCGATGAGCGGGAATGGGTTCTCACCGATCATCTCGACTGGCTGCCAGCCGTCGAACTCGCTGAGATCAAGCTCCACGTACTGCACGAAACGGGACAAGTTGACCACGCAGAGGATCGTCTCGGCCTCGTGGCGACGGATGTAGGGGAGGACCTTGAGATTCTCCGGGTGCAGGAACTCGAGCGTGCCCCGGCCGAACGCCTTGTAGCGCTTGCGGACCTTGATCAGGCGCTGCGTCCACCGCAAGAGCGAGGTCGGGATCCGCTCTTGGGCCTCCACGTTGACCGCCTGGTAGCCATAGACCGGGTCCATGATCACGGGCGAGTAGAGATGCGCCCAATCGGCCCGCGAGAACCCGCTGTTGCGGTCGGAGCTCCACTGCATCGGGGTCCGCACCCCGTTGCGGTCGCCGAGAAAGACGTTGTCGCCCATCCCGATCTCGTCACCGTAGTAGAGCACCGGCGTTCCCGGCATCGAGAGCAAGAGCGAATCCATCATCTCGATCTGGCGCCGGCCATTGTCAAGCAACGGCGCTAAGCGGCGCCGAATGCCGAGGTTGCTGCGCATCCGGGGGTCGCGGGCATACTCGTAGTACATGTAGTCGCGTTCGGCATCGGTCACCATCTCCAGCGTCAGCTCGTCATGGTTGCGCAAGAAGATCGCCCACTGGTTGCTGACGTCGACCTCCGGCATCTGTCCCATGATCTCGACGATCGGGGTCCGGGTTTCCTGCCGCATTGCCATGAACATCCTGGGCATCAGCGGAAATTGGAACGCCATGTGAAATTCCGGCGCTTCCGGCGTGCCGAAGTACGCCATCACATCGGACGGCCACTGGTTCGCCTCCGCCAGCAGGATCTTGCCCGGGAACTCCTCATCGATGACCTGCCGCAGCCGCCGCAAAAATGCATGCGATTCCGGCAGGTTCTCGCAGTTGGTGCCCTCGCGCTCGATCAGGTAAGGCACCGCGTCGCAGCGGAAGCCGTCGAGCCCGAGATTGAGCCAGAAGCGGACGATCTTGAGCATCTCCTCCTGGACTTCCGGGTTGTCGAAGTTCAGATCCGGCTGATGGCTAAAGAAGCGATGCCAGTAGTGCTGGTTCGCCACCGGATCGAACGACCAATTGGAGACTTCGGTGTCGATAAAGATGATCCGGGCGTCGCCGTAGAGTGTGGTGTCGTCACTCCAAACGTAATACTGCCGCTTGGGCGAGTCGGGGTCGCGCCGGGCTTCCTGGAACCACTCGTGTTGATCCGAGGTGTGGTTCATGACGAGATCGGCGATGACGCGCAGGCCGCGTTCGTGAGCGGCGTCGAGGAGGTCTTGGAAGTCGCTCAGCGTCCCGAAGTCGGGATTGATGCCAAGGAAGTCGGCGATGTCGTAGCCGTCGTCGCGCTGGGGCGAGGGGTACATCGGCAGCAGCCAGATGCAATCGACGCCAAGATCGCGGATGTAATCGAGCTTTTCGGTCATGCCGCGAAAATCGCCGATCCCATCGTTATTCGCGTCGAAGAACGATTTGACCGGCGCTTCGTAAAAGATGGCGTCCTTGTACCAAAGATCGTCGGACTCAACCATACCAGCGACCTCACGCCCACCGGGGGCCCGTTCAGCGACGAGTCAACGCCGCGACGCCAATGGCCAGCGACGCCGACATTATCCATATCGGGGCCGCCGGCGAACAGCGGCCCGCGGGTCGGGCGCCGCGGGTCGCCCACGCCACCCGGACGGTCAGCGCGCCGCGCCGGCGCCGGGCGATTCCCCTTTCAACTCGCGGTTGAAAAGTGATACTATCACGATATGTTCATCATCGTATGATGAACGTCCCGATTAGCGAACAAAGGAAGCGCGATGGGCGAACTCGTTGCCGGCTCCCCCGCGTTGCGGATCACCACGGCGGTGTCCCTCCCCTTGAACCTGGTATCCATCCTCTCCCTGCTCTACCGAGCGGTGCCCGGCAGCGAGCTCGACCCCTGGCTGATCGCCACCCGGCGGGCCTTGGCCCCGGACCTGCGCGAGGCGATCGATCTCTTGCACGGCTTCTCGGGTCGCCTGCTCTACTACGTCGAGGAGCCCGTGATGCGGTTCCACCCGCTCCGGACCGATCATCTCGACGCCACGTTCGACGAGCTGATGGGCTTCCTGGAGCAGCAGCCGGCGGCAGCGTACCAGGAGATGGCGGCCCATGCCCTGCGCCGGGTTCACCATGACTTGGGGCGACCGCGGCTGGCCCTGGCGGAAGACGACGCGACCTCCTGGCGCCGGGCCCTGGAGCCAGCGCTGACGACCGCGTACCCCGATGATCTTCTCCCCCTCTTCCTCGATCCGGCTCGGCTCAAGGCATGCACCATCCGTCTCTTTCAGGAGCTGTGGGAGGGGGGCTATCGTGACGAGTACGCGGCGGCGTTGCCGGCCCTCGACGAAGCGGCCCGGCTGGGGGCGGGCACGGCCGATCGCGGCTTTGGCCTCGCCTTCGCCGACCTCACCGGCAGCCGGCCGCCGGGATCGCTGATCGCCCTCCTGGCCGATACCGAGCGCGTCGTCTTTTGCCCCTCCCTCCACATTGGCTCGTTCATCAGCTATATCCACTACCCGCCCGCGCTGATCGTCTTCTACGATGCGCGCGGGCTGATCAATCGGGTCAACTCCGGCATCGTGACGCCGCCGGTCGAGCTCGCCGCCGGCGGCCGTTTGGGAGCGGCCGACCTGATCGAGCCGTTGCGCGCCCTCGCCGACCCGACCCGGCTTCGCATCATCGACGTGCTGGCCGAGGGTGAGCTGTATGCCCAGGAGATCGTGAACCGGCTCGGCATTGCCCAGTCGGCCGTCTCCCGTCACCTCGCCCAGCTCGAACGGTCCGGCGTGGTCGCGGTGCGGGCCAAGCGCGGCATGAAGTATTACGCCATCAATCCGGCCCAGCTCGATGCGCTGGCCGCCGCCATCCGGCAAAAAGGCGACACCGTGCGGTCGGTGGCCTAGCCACCAGGCATCGCTATCGCGATATGCGGATGTCTGGTTGAATTCCTCAGCCGGGCGTGCTACGCTATCGTCATCTGGTTGATTTGGCGGGACGGGGTCGTAATGCTCCTGTCTTCGTCACATCATGCAGAGCCGACCCGCGCCACACCTGGCACACGGTCGGTCCGGGACCACGCGACACACGAGATGCGTTGCCGTTGATCCGTGTGGGCCCGTTGCCCCACTTGCCGCCTTGGGCGACGTTAGCCGGTCGCCTGGCATTGACAACCTCATCGTCCTCTTCGCTGGCCAAAGGCGTGCGATCGATCAGGTCGAGCACCGGCGGCCGCCTCGGAGCTCCTCACCCTAAGTCGGCCTCTGATCGCGGGCAGACCGGTAACCCTCGGCAGCGATCACGGAAACGAGCGGCGCCCCGCACCACATGCGGGCGCCGCTCTGTTCGTCCGTCTCCGCCGCCAGTCGTCGCGGCGGCTCGGTCCCCGATCGCCGTCCTCATCTCACCGGAAGCTAAAGCCATCCGGCTGACTCCCTAAAAGCTCCCTAAAGGGGCTGAGGACGATCGTGAGTCTAGCGCATTTGGCGTCGCCAAGCCAATTTCAGCTTCCTTCAGGATGCTTTCGTCAGCTCAGCCGGATGTCTTTAGCTTCCGGTGACGCCACCACGGCGAGCGCGATAACAAGACGACCAATGGAGATTACCCCACGGTCGATGGTGAGGTGGGCCGGGAGCTGAGCAAACGAGGCCGGAAGGTGGTGCGCAAGCGTGAGGCGAGCACCGACGCATCGTGCCGGCGCCCGACGTCCTCGTAGGCGCGAATCGCGGCCTCATGGGCGCCACGCTCCATGTTCCAGAAGGTGGGGATCGATTCCAGGCTCAGCCCGGCGTCAAGCCGGGCCGCATCGGCAAACGCCGCCTGCGCCGCTCCATACCGTCGTTGCCGCCCCAGCAACAAGCCACGCAGGGCAGCGGCCCGCGCCCGTCGCTCTTGCGCCGTCAACGGCTCCGCCGCGTCGAGCTCGCCTGCCTCGTCGCTCAATCCATCCTCCAGGCCAATCGCCGGCTCACTCCGAACGGCAATGGGCGGGACCGGCCGGCCCGGGCCGGCCGGTCCCGCCCATTGCCGTTCGGAGTGAGCCGGCGATTGGCCTGGAGGATGGATTGAGCGACGAGGCAGGCGAGCTCGACGCGGCGGAGCCGTTGACGGCGCAAGAGCGACGGGCGCGGGCCGCTGCCCTGCGTGGCTTGTTGCTGGGGCGGCAACGACGGTATGGAGCGGCGCAGGCGGCGTTTGCCGATGCGGCCCGGCTTGACGCCGGGCTGAGCCTGGAATCGATCCCCACCTTCTGGAACATGGAGCGTGGCGCCCATGAGGCCGCGATTCGCGCCTACGAGGACGTCGGGCGCCGGCACGATGCGTCGGTGCTCGCCTCACGCTTGCGCACCACCTTCCGGCCTCGTTTGCTCAGCTCCCGGCCCACCTCACCATCGACCGTGGGGTAATCTCCATTGGTCGTCTTGTTATCGCGCTCGCCGTGGTGGCGTCACCGGAAGCTAAAGACATCCGGCTGAGCTGACGAAAGCATCCTGAAGGAAGCTGAAATTGGCTTGGCGACGCCAAATGCGCTAGACTCACGATCGTCCTCAGCCCCTTTAGGGAGCTTTTAGGGAGTCAGCCGGATGGCTTTAGCTTCCGGTGAGATGAGGACGGCGATCGGGGACCGAGCCGCCGCGACGACTGGCGGCGGAGACGGACGAACAGAGCGGCGCCCGCATGTGGTGCGGGGCGCCGCTCGTTTCCGTGATCGCTGCCGAGGGTTACCGGTCTGCCCGCGATCAGAGGCCGACTTAGGGTGAGGAGCTCCGAGGCGGCCGCCGGTGCTCGACCTGATCGATCGCACGCCTTTGGCCAGCGAAGAGGACGATGAGGTTGTCAATGCCAGGCGACCGGCTAACGTCGCCCAAGGCGGCAAGTGGGGCAACGGGCCCACACGGATCAACGGCAACGCATCTCGTGTGTCGCGTGGTCCCGGACCGACCGTGTGCCAGGTGTGGCGCGGGTCGGCTCTGCATGATGTGACGAAGACAGGAGCATTACGACCCCGTCCCGCCAAATCAACCAGATGACGATAGCGTAGCACGCCCGGCTGAGGAATTCAACCAGACATCCGCATATCGCGATAGCGATGCCTGGTGGCTAGGCCACCGACCGCACGGTGTCGCCTTTTTGCCGGATGGCGGCGGCCAGCGCATCGAGCTGGGCCGGATTGATGGCGTAATACTTCATGCCGCGCTTGGCCCGCACCGCGACCACGCCGGACCGTTCGAGCTGGGCGAGGTGACGGGAGACGGCCGACTGGGCAATGCCGAGCCGGTTCACGATCTCCTGGGCATACAGCTCACCCTCGGCCAGCACGTCGATGATGCGAAGCCGGGTCGGGTCGGCGAGGGCGCGCAACGGCTCGATCAGGTCGGCCGCTCCCAAACGGCCGCCGGCGGCGAGCTCGACCGGCGGCGTCACGATGCCGGAGTTGACCCGATTGATCAGCCCGCGCGCATCGTAGAAGACGATCAGCGCGGGCGGGTAGTGGATATAGCTGATGAACGAGCCAATGTGGAGGGAGGGGCAAAAGACGACGCGCTCGGTATCGGCCAGGAGGGCGATCAGCGATCCCGGCGGCCGGCTGCCGGTGAGGTCGGCGAAGGCGAGGCCAAAGCCGCGATCGGCCGTGCCCGCCCCCAGCCGGGCCGCTTCGTCGAGGGCCGGCAACGCCGCCGCGTACTCGTCACGATAGCCCCCCTCCCACAGCTCCTGAAAGAGACGGATGGTGCATGCCTTGAGCCGAGCCGGATCGAGGAAGAGGGGGAGAAGATCATCGGGGTACGCGGTCGTCAGCGCTGGCTCCAGGGCCCGGCGCCAGGAGGTCGCGTCGTCTTCCGCCAGGGCCAGCCGCGGTCGCCCCAAGTCATGGTGAACCCGGCGCAGGGCATGGGCCGCCATCTCCTGGTACGCTGCCGCCGGCTGCTGCTCCAGGAAGCCCATCAGCTCGTCGAACGTGGCGTCGAGATGATCGGTCCGGAGCGGGTGGAACCGCATCACGGGCTCCTCGACGTAGTAGAGCAGGCGACCCGAGAAGCCGTGCAAGAGATCGATCGCCTCGCGCAGGTCCGGGGCCAAGGCCCGCCGGGTGGCGATCAGCCAGGGGTCGAGCTCGCTGCCGGGCACCGCTCGGTAGAGCAGGGAGAGGATGGATACCAGGTTCAAGGGGAGGGACACCGCCGTGGTGATCCGCAACGCGGGGGAGCCGGCAACGAGTTCGCCCATCGCGCTTCCTTTGTTCGCTAATCGGGACGTTCATCATACGATGATGAACATATCGTGATAGTATCACTTTTCAACCGCGAGTTGAAAGGGGAATCGCCCGGCGCCGGCGCGGCGCGCTGACCGTCCGGGTGGCGTGGGCGACCCGCGGCGCCCGACCCGCGGGCCGCTGTTCGCCGGCGGCCCCGATATGGATAATGTCGGCGTCGCTGGCCATTGGCGTCGCGGCGTTGACTCGTCGCTGAACGGGCCCCCGGTGGGCGTGAGGTCGCTGGTATGGTTGAGTCCGACGATCTTTGGTACAAGGACGCCATCTTTTACGAAGCGCCGGTCAAATCGTTCTTCGACGCGAATAACGATGGGATCGGCGATTTTCGCGGCATGACCGAAAAGCTCGATTACATCCGCGATCTTGGCGTCGATTGCATCTGGCTGCTGCCGATGTACCCCTCGCCCCAGCGCGACGACGGCTACGACATCGCCGACTTCCTTGGCATCAATCCCGACTTCGGGACGCTGAGCGACTTCCAAGACCTCCTCGACGCCGCTCACGAACGCGGCCTGCGCGTCATCGCCGATCTCGTCATGAACCACACCTCGGATCAACACGAGTGGTTCCAGGAAGCCCGGCGCGACCCCGACTCGCCCAAGCGGCAGTATTACGTTTGGAGTGACGACACCACACTCTACGGCGACGCCCGGATCATCTTTATCGACACCGAAGTCTCCAATTGGTCGTTCGATCCGGTGGCGAACCAGCACTACTGGCATCGCTTCTTTAGCCATCAGCCGGATCTGAACTTCGACAACCCGGAAGTCCAGGAGGAGATGCTCAAGATCGTCCGCTTCTGGCTCAATCTCGGGCTCGACGGCTTCCGCTGCGACGCGGTGCCTTACCTGATCGAGCGCGAGGGCACCAACTGCGAGAACCTGCCGGAATCGCATGCATTTTTGCGGCGGCTGCGGCAGGTCATCGATGAGGAGTTCCCGGGCAAGATCCTGCTGGCGGAGGCGAACCAGTGGCCGTCCGATGTGATGGCGTACTTCGGCACGCCGGAAGCGCCGGAATTTCACATGGCGTTCCAATTTCCGCTGATGCCCAGGATGTTCATGGCAATGCGGCAGGAAACCCGGACCCCGATCGTCGAGATCATGGGACAGATGCCGGAGGTCGACGTCAGCAACCAGTGGGCGATCTTCTTGCGCAACCATGACGAGCTGACGCTGGAGATGGTGACCGATGCCGAACGCGACTACATGTACTACGAGTATGCCCGCGACCCCCGGATGCGCAGCAACCTCGGCATTCGGCGCCGCTTAGCGCCGTTGCTTGACAATGGCCGGCGCCAGATCGAGATGATGGATTCGCTCTTGCTCTCGATGCCGGGAACGCCGGTGCTCTACTACGGTGACGAGATCGGGATGGGCGACAACGTCTTTCTCGGCGACCGCAACGGGGTGCGGACCCCGATGCAGTGGAGCTCCGACCGCAACAGCGGGTTCTCGCGGGCCGATTGGGCGCATCTCTACTCGCCCGTGATCATGGACCCGGTCTATGGCTACCAGGCGGTCAACGTGGAGGCCCAAGAGCGGATCCCGACCTCGCTCTTGCGGTGGACGCAGCGCCTGATCAAGGTCCGCAAGCGCTACAAGGCGTTCGGCCGGGGCACGCTCGAGTTCCTGCACCCGGAGAATCTCAAGGTCCTCCCCTACATCCGTCGCCACGAGGCCGAGACGATCCTCTGCGTGGTCAACTTGTCCCGTTTCGTGCAGTACGTGGAGCTTGATCTCAGCGAGTTCGACGGCTGGCAGCCAGTCGAGATGATCGGTGAGAACCCATTCCCGCTCATCGGTGAGCTGCCGTATTTCGTCACCCTCGGGCCGCATGCCTTCTATTGGTTCCGGCTGGAGCCGCCGGTGGAGACCGCCGTTGTCGACGCTTAGCCCGGAGCCGGCGGCAATTGTCCTGGATCGTGAGCTGGACACGGAGTTGGTGCGGGAGATCGTCCTGAACCAACTCGGGGCGACTGTTGACGACTATCTCTACGCCCAACGATGGTTCGGGGATAAAGACCGGCCGATCCTGGAGGTCGTGCTGGGCGATGTCGCGGTCGAGGCGGTGGCGAGCGGATGGTTCGTGCTCGCCACCGCCATCGTCGGGTTCGAAGACTTCTCCGAGGCGTCGGACTACCTCGTGCTGGCCGCCGTCGTCCCTGATCCAGGGACGTGGACCGACGATAGCCTGGCCCGGATCACCACGCCGGCGGCGACCTGGCAGGTTGTCGATATTGCCGCCGCGCCCGCGTTTCCGGCCTGGTGGCTCAGCCACTTTGCCGCCGAAGCGACGTTGGCGGGCGTGCATGGCCGGTACCGTTGGCGGCGGCTTCCCGGTTTCGCGGCGGCGGCGCGGGAGGCCGGGCCGGGCACGTTAGTCCTCGGCGGCATGGGCCAGAGCAACACGACGGTTCGCTACGGCGAGGCGATGTTCGGCAAGATCTTTCGGCGGCTGCGGGAGGGGATCAACCCCGACGAAGAGATCAGCCGGTTCCTGGCGGAGCGGACGTCGTTCCGCCAGCTCCCCATCCCGTATGGCACCGCGACCTACCAGGCGGACGGGGGCGGCATCTATCCGGTTGGCGTACTGTTCGACTTCATCCCGAGCGTGGGCGAGGGCTGGGGTTGGACCCAGGATTTCCTGGCAACCGTCCCCCTGGCGTCATATGCCGCCGCGGCGCGGCGCCTCGGCGAACGCACCGCGCGGCTCCATCTGGCGTTATCGTCGGTCGAGACCGAGCCGGACTTTGCCCCGGAGCCGGTGACCGAGGCCGATATCGCCTATTGGGAGCACACCACCGCCGCCGGCGTGCGGGCGATCTGTGAGGATTTGCGGATTCGCCGGCGCGACCTCTCCCCGCGTCTGCAATCGCTGGTGATGGTCATGCTCGACAACAAGGCCGAGCTGCTGGACCGGGTGGCGGGATTTCGGGCGCTCACGGGAACGATGAAGACCCGGATCCACGGCGACTATCACCTGGGCCAGCTCTTGCGGACGCCGGATGACGATTGGGTGCTGCTCGATTTCGAGGGCGAGCCGGCCCGCCCGATCGAGCAGCGCCGGGCCAAAACGTCACCCATGAAGGACGTGGCCGACATGCTGCACTCGTTCACCTATGCCCGTGGGATGGCGGCGCGGTCGGCGGCGGCGGACCACGCCCGCCTGGCGACGTGGGAGCGAGAAGCTCGGGCCGCGTTCCTGGCTGGCTACCGCGGCGAAGTGGCGAGCTCGCCGGTGGCGTTGGTTCCGGCCGGCGAGGCCGAGTTTGAGCGGGCCATCGCGGCCTGGGCGCTGGCGAAGTCGCTCTACCAAGTTCGCTATGAGCTCGGCAATCGCCCCGACTGGCTCGATGTCTCGCTCACCCCCCTCATCCCCCGACAGGATCCGCCTGGACGGTGATCGACTAATACGAGTTTCGGATACATCCTTGTGCTACCGACACGCCGCGCCAGCGGCGCGGGGGTGCCCCCTGGGCCACTAGAAGTCCGCGCTGAGCACCGAAAAGTCCTTTCAGGACTGAGGACGGGGTGCCGCGGAGGCCCAAGTCATTTCCCGAAACTCGTATAAACGTGACCGGCTCCTGCCCAGCCCCCGCCGCGAGGGGGGTGCTTGCTGAGTCCCGCCCGATTCTCGCGGGTGTTCCCGAGTTGACAGGAACCGGGTGCCGGGCTTGGCGGTAAGGCGGGGCGCTGGCTGCTGTAATGAATCCACGCTCGATTGAGCGCTCGCTCCCGAAACGC
>JALZJP010000214.1 GCA_030859715.1 Chloroflexota bacterium | reverse complement strand
GGTCCGCCGGCACCGTCTCGCGGTCGCTGCGCTCCAGCGCCAAAGCGGGGCCGGGCCTCGCCGGGCGCGTCTGGTGTGCGGTCTCGTTCACCTCGGTCCATTGTTGTCCTTCCTTAACAAGAGTGCTTCGCCGGTGCCGCGCCGGTCGTCGGGCTCGTAACCGGAGATCACCGCGCGCTAGAACGGCACCTCGTCGTAGGTATCGGGACTGTCGCCGGCATCGCCGCCGCCCTGGTCCCCGCGTTGTCCACCGCCGAACTGGCCGCCCTCGGCATCCGCCCGGCTACCGAGCAATTGCAGCTCGGTGGCGCTCACATCCAAGGAAAAGCGAGTTTGGCCTTGCTGATCTTGGTACTCACGGGACTCCAGGCGGCCTTCGACATAGACCTGTTTGCCCTTGAGCAGGTAGCCGTTCTGGACCAGGCGATCAACTATTTCCGCGAGTTTTGCCCAGGCGGTCACGTTGAACCAAGTCGTGCGCTCCTGGTCCTGACCTGACTGATCCCGAAACCGCCGGCTGACCGCCATCGTGAATCGGACGTTCATGGTCCCGTTCGGCGTGTAGCGCGTTTCCGGGTCGCGTCCGAGGTTCCCTACCAGGATGACCTTGCTGATTCCCGCCATGTCGGCCTCCTCCGCCTGCTCGGGCTAGGCTTTCTTGTCTTTGGCGACCGCGTCGGGGCCGGCGGTCTCTTCGGCCACCACATCCTCGGGCGCTTCGTCCGTCACCGGCTCTTCGGGCGCCGCGGCCGTCGCCGGCTCATCTGGTGCCGGCACGTCGGCGACCGTCTCTTCGGCAACGGCCGCTTCGACCTCTGCCTCCGGCGCGGCCGTGACACCCCTGGCGGGCTCCACATCGGCGGCAATCTCCGGTTCGCCCTCGGCGAACAGCTCAGCGGTCCCTGCTTCGATCGTAGCGGCGGCCGTCGCCACATCTTCGGCTTCGGTGACCGGTGCTTCGACCTCGGCTTCAGCCACGTCGGCCGCAACCGTCACCGCTTCCGCGACGGCAGTGCCGGGATCGGCTTCGGCCATGCCCGCTTCGCCCGTGACCGGTTCAGCATCGTCAGCCTCGGCCGTGACCGGTTCGGCGACCGGTGCTGGTGCCGCGGTCGCGGCCAGGGCCGCGGCTTGGGCGGCGGCGTAGGCGGCGGCGGCGGCATCCTCGGCGTCGAACTCCGCCTGCTCGGCCTGCGCCGGGTCAATCGGTTGCGGCTCGTAGGCGGTCACCAGGTAGCGGATGATCCGCTCGTTGAGCTTGATCTCGCGCTCGACCTCGCGCACTTGCGAGGGCTCGAGCTCGAAGTGAAAGACGGTGTAATAGCCATCCCGCAGGTCGCGGCCGCCGTGCCGGATCGAATAGGCCAGACGGCGACGGCCCCACGGAGACTCGCGCAGGGTTTCGCTAATGGTGCCGCCAACGCCGGAGATATAGCCGGAAATCCGTTCCAGGTTGCCGGTTATCTCGTCTTCCGGCACCTCGGGGTGGAGGATCGTCATCAGCTCGTAGGTTCGGGGGGCACGATTCAGATCGCGCAACGGGTTCTCCTTCCTTCGGGTTTGCCCCGCTTCGACAACCGGGTGGAGTTGCGCTCCCACCGGGCGAGCGGACCAGAAAGGCATACACGGCAATTGGCCGATGCCATCATCAGCAGCCACGAAGTATAGCACGCCGCCCACCGCCCGCTTGCCGCGAGGTCGGGGTTGAGAGGCGGCGGGCGGTGACTCGTCGGTCAGGGATGGACGATACTGGACGCGACGATCCAAGAGAATACGACACGGTTGGGGTTCGACGAGGTGAAGGAGACGGGGACGTGAACCCGCTCATCCAGGATAACATCGAAGCGATCATCGACCTCTGCCGGGAGTACGGCGTGGTGCGCTTGGAAGTCTTTGGCTCGGTGATGACCGATCAATTCGACTCCTCGCCATCCGATGTAGATTTCATCATCGAGTACCCGCCGGATTATGACTTTGGCCATTGGTTGCATCGCTATTTTGAGCTTCGAGAACGCTTGGAGTCATTGCTTGGCCGTTCAGTTGACTTGGTCATGGTTGACGCGATGAAGCCCAGATTTATCGCGGTCGCAAACGAGACCCGACAGTTGCTCTATGCAGCCTAGGACACGAGTGCTGCTGGAGGATATCCAGCAGTCGATCCACTACATCATCGAGGATACCGGCGGTATGACCCGCGACGAGTTTGTGCGTAATCGTTTTGTGCACCAGGCAGTCGAGCGCAACTTTGAGATTATCGGTGAGGCCGTGAACCGGTTGCGACGCGCTGATCCCGCGGTCGTGGACTGGATCAGCGGGTATGAGCAGATTATTGGCCTTCGGAACACGCTCCTCCATGGCTATGACATCATCAACTATTCGACGCTGTGGCACGCGGTTACGGTTTCGATGCCGGTGCTGGAGAACGAGGTGAACGGGCTGCTGGAAAATTCGCCGTGAACCGGAACGTGCTTGGTGGGTCGCTGAGCAACGGAGTCAGGCCGCGGAAGCGGCGCGGTCAGTGATCGAACAGACGAGGCACCTCGCGCGGTACGAAAAATGGCTTCCACCCGACTCTACCAAGGTAGATCGTTGCCCCACCCACCGTCCGTGAGCGCATTTGCCTTGCCCCGGAGTGCGGGAAAGTGGTATTATTGGGGTCGGAACCAAGCTCTGTGAGAACGTGGGTCCTTTACCCGCGTTCTTTTGTGTCTCATTGATTGCAGGGGTGGCGGTTCCCGGGCCACGGACCAGGTCATTCAACCCACGCCGTCGTCCTGCCCGCTCTTGCCAGCGGCCACCCCGGCGCACCCCTTCGGGAAGGAGGAGAGCGGGATGAAGAGCGACTTCTATACCGCGATCGCCCAAATTGCCGCCGAACGCGGAATCCCCCGGGAAGCGGTTCTCTCCTCGGTTGAGCACGCGCTCAAATCCGTCTACGCCAAGACGGCGCACACCGACGAGGAGGTCTCGGTCGAGATCGAATCGGGCACCGGCAACATGCGCGTCTTCGTCCACAAACGGGTGATGGCCGAGGTCGAAGACCCGGTCAACGAGCTGACCCTGGCCGAGGCCCAAGAGTTCGCGCCCGGGGCCCAGATCGGCGACGAGATCCGGCTCGAGAAGACGCCGGAGAACTTCGGCCGGATCGCGGCCCAAACCGTGAAGCAGGTCGTCCTCCAAAAGATCCGCGACTACGAGCGGGATTCCGTCTACGAGGAGTACAAGGACAAGCAAGGCGAAGTCCTCAGCGGCGTGATCCAGCGGGCCGACTCCCGCGCCGTCATCATCGAGCTCGGCAAGGCCGAAGCGGTGATGCCCTCGCGCGAACAGGTGCCGACCGAACGCTATCGCCCCGGCCAGCGGGTCAAGGTCCTCCTCGTCGAGGTCAACAAGGATGCCCGCGGTCCTCAGTTGATCGTCTCCCGCTCCCATCCGGGGCTGATCCGCCGGCTCTTCGAGTTCGAGGTGCCGGAAATCTTCAGCGGCGCGGTCGAGATCATGGAGGTTGCCCGCGAGCCCGGCTTGCGCTCGAAGGTCGCGGTGGCGGCGCGCCAAGACAAGGTCGACCCGGTCGGCGCCTGCGTCGGGGTCCGCGGCGTGCGGATTCAGAATATTGTCAATGAGCTGTACGGCGAAAAGATCGACGTGATTGAATGGTCGCCCGATACGGCCCAGTTCATTGCCAACGCCCTCTCCCCGGCGAAGCCGAGCAGTGTCACCCTGGACGAGCCGAACAAGGTGGCGACGGTGATCGTGCCGACCGACCAGATGTCACTGGCGATTGGGAAGGAAGGCCAGAATGCCCGGTTGGCGTTCAAGCTGACCGGTTGGCGGATCGATATCAAGGATTCGGAAGCGCTGCGCGAGATGGACGGCGAGCTGTTGCGGCAGGCGCGGGCGGCACTGGCCGAAGCACGGGCCGGTGACGACTTCGCCTGGCAGGGGCGGCAACCCCGGTTGGTCCGGACCGATGGCACGATCGCGGTCCGCGACCGGTCGTTTGGCCCGCTGCCGGACGGCCTCGTCGGCATGAGCGTCGACGTCGATCTGCGGGGCGACGCGCTCGAGGTCTACTACAACCGTGAGCTCCGGGCCCGGTACACCTTTGCCTCCGGCGAGCCGCTGCCGCTCGATGACGACGAGGCCGGCGTGCCGGTGCCGGCGGCGGCCGGTGCGGAGCGCGACTAGGATGGCCGCCGCGATGCCGGAGACAACCGGCGCCGCGCCGGGAGGCCGGGTGCGCGGTCGGGGCGATCGCGCCAAGGGGCCGCGACCCAAGCATGTGCCGCAACGGATGTGCGTCGCCTGCCGGCAGCACGATGCCAAACGGGGCCTGATCCGCATTGTTCGCACCCCGGAGGGGACCGTCACGGTGGATCCGAGCGGACGCCAGAATGGTCGTGGCTCCTACCTCTGCCACCAAGCCGCCTGTTGGGAGCGGGCGCTCTCATCCGGCCTGTTGAGCCGCGCCCTCAAGACTGAGATCACGGCGGAGACCGTGGCCACGCTCCGCCGTCATGCCGAGAAACTACAACCCGCCGCCGTAACGGCGGCAACCGAAGGAGGAATCGCTTAATGGCGAGTACATTTCAGACCCGAGGCTCAACCTCGAACACAAGACGCGGTCCGGTCCGCGGCGGTGCCGGCGGCCGCCGCCGGGGCGGCAAGAAAGGCGGCCGCGGGGCGCGCACGGTGGCGCTGCGCCGGGAGCCGTTGCCAGTCGAGCGCACCCCGGTCCAGCTTGCCTCGGTCCTTACCGTGGCCGAGCTGGCGGAGCAGTTGCAGACGACGGGGATCGAGATCATCAAAGAGCTGATGAAGCTCGGGATGATGGCCAACCTCAATCAGCAAATTGATTACTCCACGGCCGCCCGGGTAGCCGAAGCGCTGGGCTGGGAAACGTTCGAGGACGTCCCCGAGATCGTCCAGCAAGATATCGCCGACTTTGAAGCCCGGCGCACGGAGTCCGAGGCCGATCCCCGCGCCATCGCGCGGCCGCCGGTGGTCACCATCATGGGCCACGTCGACCACGGCAAGACGAAGCTGCTCGACGCGATCCGGTCGGCAAACGTGGCCGAGGGCGAAGCCGGGGGCATCACCCAGCACATTGGCGCCTACCAGGTGGAGACCCAGGGCCGCAAGATCACCTTCCTTGACACCCCCGGCCACGAAGCGTTCACCGCGATGCGGGCCCGCGGCGCCCAGGCGACCGACGTCGCGGTGTTGGTGGTCGCCGCCGACGACGGCGTGATGCCGACGACGCGGGAAGCGGTGGCCCACATCAAGTCGGCAAATGTGCCGCTGGTGGTGGCGATCAACAAGATCGACCGCGCCGGCGCCAACCCGGACCGGGTGCGGCAGCAGCTCTCCGAGATCGAGGTGATGCCGGAAGACTGGGGCGGCGACGTACCGTTCGTCGAGGTCTCGGCCCTGGAGCGGATGGGGCTCGAAGACCTGCTCGAGGTCATCTTGCTCGTGGCCGATGTCCACGAGCTGAAGGCCAACCCCTACAAGCCGGCCAGCGGCGTCGTGATCGAGGCCAAGGTCGATCGCAGTCGCGGTCCGGTGGCGACCGTGCTGGTCCAGAGCGGCACCCTCAACCTGCGCGATGTCGTGGTCGCCGGCAGCAGTTGGGGCCGGATCAAGGCGATGTTCGACGACCGCGGCAAGCGGGTGCGGCGGGCGGAGCCAAGCTTTCCAGTCGAAATCCTCGGTTTGCTCGATGTGCCCCAGGCCGGCGACTCCTTCCAGAGCTTCGAGGATGAGAAGGTCGCCCGCGACCTGGCGGAGCATCGCCTGTCCCAGCGGCGGGCCGAATCCCTCGGCGCCGATCGCTCGTTCAAGCTGATCGACCTCTCGAACCAGGTGCAGGAAGGCGGCGTCGCCGAGCTGCGGATCATCCTCAAGGCGGATGTCCAGGGCTCGCTCGGCGCGATCCAGAACGCGCTGCTGAAATTGAACGATGACACCGACGACGGGGTCCGGATGAGCCTGACCCTGGCCGCGACCGGCGCCATCAGCGAGTCGGACGTCAACCTGGCCGCCACCACGCGGTCGATCATCATCGGCTTCAACGTCCGGCCCGATGTGGCGGCCAAGCGGGCGGCCGACGCGGCGGGAGTCGATGTTCGGTTCTACAACATCATCTACAACCTGTTGGACGAGGTCAAGGCGGCCATGACCGGCCTGCTGGCGCCGATCTTCCAGGATGTGACCGATGGCTATGCCGAGGTGCGCGATACCTTTAAGTTGCCGAGCAACGACGTCGTCGCCGGGCTCTACGTGCTCGATGGCAAGATCAACCGGAACGTCAAGGTCCGTGTGTTGCGAAGCGGCACGGTGATGCACGAAGGCGGGATCAAGTCCTTGAAGCGCTTCAAGGACGACGTGCGCGAAGTCGCCGCCGGCTACGAATGCGGCCTCGGCCTCGATAGCACGAACGACCTTCAAGTCGGCGACCAGCTCGAGTTCTATCATCGTGAGGAAGTCGCCCGCACGTAACGCGGAGCCAACGCTCCGGGGCCGAATCGCGGGATCCGCCCTGGAGCGTTGTCATCCGTGCGATCGGTGAGTCCGGAGAAGCACGTGAGTAGACGAACCCAGCAGGTCGGTGAATTCCTGCGCGAAGAGGTCGATGACATCATTCGCCGGGAGGTGGACGATCCCCGGATCGGCTTCTTCAGCATCACCCGGGTCGAGGTGCCGCCCGATTTGCGCTCGGCCCGGGTCTTCATCAGCGTGCTTGGCACCGATGAGGAGCGGGAAGCGACCCTGACCGCGTTGCGTTCGGCGGCCGGGTTCATCCGGCGCCATCTGAAGCCCCGGATGCGGATGCGCCAAATCCCGGACCTCGAGTTTCGGGATGACCGCTCGATGGAGCATGCCGAGCGGATCGGCCATGTCCTGCGGGAGCTGAACCTGGCCACCCCGGCGGCCAACCGGCCCGCCCCGAAACCGGCCGAGACGGAGGGACGCGAGTGACCTGGAAGATCGACCCGGACGAGGCCGCCGCCGCCCGCGGCCGGTTGCATGGCGCTCGCACCGTGCTGATGCCGACGCACCAAAACGTCGACGCCGACGGCCTCTCATCGCCGATCGCGATGCGACAGGCGCTGGCCCAGGTCGGCGTCGATGCCTACCCCTTGGTGACGGATACCGAAATCCCGTCCAGCCTGAAATTCTTGCCCGACATCGACGCGGTGCTCGTCTACGGCCGGGATCCATTGCCCGATTACGATCTGATCTGCATGATCGATTGCGCCGACCGCCGGCGGCTGGGCCGGTTCTCAAAAGACGAGGCGGACAAGCTCGACGGCTCGTTCCCGATCGTCAACATCGATCATCATGTGACGAACGACCGCTTCGGGGCGGTCAATATCGTGATCCCGGACGCGGCGGCGGCGGCGGAGATCGTGACCGGGCTGTTGCGCGCCTGGGGCACCGAGATCACGCCGCCGATCGCCCAGTCGCTGCTGGCCGGTCTCTACGGCGATACCCTGGGCCTGCGGACCCCATCGACCACCTCGCAAACGATCCGCACCGTGGCCGATCTGGTCGATGCCGGCGGCGATTTGATGCCCGTGGTCGATTGCCTCTTCCGGCTCAAGCCGCGCTCGACCGTCTGTTTGTGGGAACACGGCCTGAGCAACGTCAGTTGGGCCGGCGAGATCATCTGGACCGAATTGACGCGAGCCGGCTTCCGGGATTGCGGGGCGGCGATGGACGAGGCCGAAGGGTTCGTCAATTTCCTGGCCGGCACCCAAGGCTCGCGGATCGCGGTAATCTTGTACCAAGATGAAGACGAGCGGGGCTGGCGGGTCAGCATGCGGAGCCTGGAGACCGAAGTCGACGTGTCGGCCATTGCCGCCGACTTCGGCGGCGGCGGCCACCCGCGGGCGGCGGGCATGCACCTCGACGGGCACACGCGGGCCGACATCGACGCCTTCCTGCGCCGCGTCGCCGAGTTGTTGGAGGCTCCCCCCCGCCCATCTCCAGCCCGGGCGGCGGTCGTTCATGCCGGTCGCTGATCCCGCCCCGCGGGATGACTCGCGGCAGCGGCCGGCGCCGCCATTGCATGGCTTCCTTGTGATCGATAAACCGGCCGGGTGGACCAGCTTCGACGTCGTGGCGCGAGCGCGGCGCCTGCTGGGGGTGCGCAAGATCGGGCATGCCGGCACCCTCGATCCAGCGGCCACCGGCGTCCTGCCGCTCGCGGTCGGCCACGCCACCCGGGTGCTCGAATACCTCACCGTGGCGGATAAGGCCTATCGAGCGGAGGTCACCTTCGGGGTCGAGACCGACAGTCATGACCGGGACGGCCGGGTGACCGCGACGCGCGATGCCGCCTCGCTGACGGGCGAGGGGATCGAGGCCGCGCTGACCGGGTTTCGCGGATCAATCGCCCAAATCCCGCCGATGCACGCCGCGATCAAGGTCGATGGGCAGCGGCTGTACGAGCTAGCCCGGCGCGGTGAGGAGGTCGAACGGGCGCCGCGTCCGGTCGTCATCTCCCGGCTGGCCCTCCTCGCCTGGGCGCCACCGGTGGCGACCCTGCTGGTTGAGTGCTCGAAGGGGACCTATGTCCGCGCCCTGGCCCGAGATTTGGGGACGGTGACGGGCAGCGGTGCCTACCTGTCGAGCTTGGTTCGCACCCGAGCCGGGCCCTTCACGCTCGACGAGGCGATCACGCTGGACGACTTGGCGGCGGCGGAGCTGCCGGCGGCGTGGCCCAAGCTTGCCATCCCATCGGATGCGGTGCTGGCGGACTGGCCGGCGCTGACGCTCGACGCGGCGGAGACGATTGACTGGCATCATGGCAAGCTAATCCGGCGCGAGGCGATGGGCGACGAGCCAGCGCCGCGGCGGGCCCGGGTCTATGATTCGTCCGGTCATTGGATCGGCATCGGCCTGGCCGATGAGGCCGGCCGGTCGTGGCGGCCGGCGAAAGTCATCACGCACGGGAGATGAGGGAGCGCCCGGTGACGGTCACGGCAAGTTCGCATACGCTGGCGGAGTTGGGCGAGTTGGCGGCGACTCCCCGGATCGTCACCATCGGCACCTTCGACGGGGTGCATCTCGGGCACCATCATTTGTTGCGGGGCGCCGTGGCCCGCGGCCGGGAGCAATCGCTGGCCACGATGGCGGTGACCTTTGAGCCGCTGCCGCCGCAAGTGCTGCGGCCCGAGAAATTCCCCGGCCGGCTCTGCACGGTGGCGGAGAAGGTCGAGCAGTTGGCGAGCAGCGGCGTCGATCAGATCGTCGCCATCGAGTTCAACTTGGCGCTGGCCGCCCAATCGCCCGAGCAATTCATGGCGGACCTGGTCGCGGTCAGTCACCTCCACGAGCTCTGGGTGGGGGATAACTTCGCCCTTGGCCGCAACCGGGTGGGCGATGTCGCCCGCCTAACCGAGATTGGCGAGGAGCTCGGGTTCGCGGTCGTCGCCGTGCAACGGCTGATGGTTGAGGAGCACATGGTCAGCTCCAGCGCGATCCGGCGGGCGGTCAGCGACGGTGACGCCGGGCTCGCCCGGCGCTTGTTGGGCCGCCCGTTCCGGGTCACTGGCGAGGTCATCCATGGCGCCCATCTCGGCCGCACAATCGGGTTCCCGACCGCGAACGTGACGCCGCCGGCGGAGCTAGTGGCCCTGGAGGATGGTATCTACGCCTCCCTGGCCTGGCTCCCGGACGACACCGCGCCCCGACCGGCGATGACCTACGTCGGCACCCGGCCCACGGTCAATAGCGGGCGGCGGATGGTCGAGACCAACCTCCTGGATTTTGACGGCGACCTCTATGGCCAAATCTTGCGAGTGGATATAATCGAACGCCTGCGCGGCGACGCGGTGTTCGATAGCCTCGACGAGCTGATCGCGCAATTGCGCCGGGACGATGCCCACGCGCGGACGGTACTGGCCGGGCTTGGTATCGGCGGGTTGCTTCCGGTCGGGTCCGAGGCCGCTCCTTAATGGTGGGCCACGCATGGTACGCTCGGTAGGGACGCCGCGATGCACCCAGCGGACGGAGCGAGAGGGGACATCATGGCTGAGCCGGATTACGCGACGGCAGTCAGCAGGCACTACACGGCCGACGATCTCGGCGCCAAGATCCTGGACGGGCTGCGGGCCGCCGGCCGGGACCCCGATGCGCTCCAGGTCGAGGACTTGGCGGCAATCGACCAGTTTCACGCCGGTGGGGCAGACGCGACCCGGGAGCTGATCCGGCGAGCATCGATCCAGCCTGGCATGCGCGTGCTTGATGTCGGCGGCGGTCTGGGCGGCTCGGCCCGCTTGATCGCCCATGAGACGGGCGGCGTCGTGACCGTGCTCGATCTGTCCGAGGAATCATGCCGGGTTGGCGCGATGCTCACCGCCCGCGTCAGCCTTGCTGACCGCGTCACCTTCCGGCATGGGAACGCGCTCGACGCGCCAGTCGCGGATGGCGCGTTCGATTGGGTTTGGACGCAGCACGCGACGATGAACATCGCCGAGAAAGAGCGGCTGTACCGCGAGCTGTATCGGGTGCTGCGGCCCGGCGGCCGCCTCGCCATGCAAGAAATCCTGGCGGGACCGATCCAGCCGATCCATTTCCCGGTCCCCTGGGCGCCCGATGCGTCGATCAGCTTTCTCTGGACAGCGGACGACATCCGTGCCTTGTTCGCGGCGGTCGGGTTCCGCGAAGTGGAATGGGTTGATGAACGCGACGCGATGCTCGCCCGGATGCAGCCATTGGCGGGGAGCCAGCCGCGGCCGGAGACGCCCGCGCTCGGGCCGCTGTTGATGCTTGGTCCCCGATTTCCGGAGATGCAACGGAATGTCGGGCGCAACCTGCGGGAAGATCGGCTCACCATTGTCCAGGCGGTGCTTGAGCGAGCGTGACCCGCGGCGGGGCCATGAGCCAGGTTCAAGACTCACTGCCGGCTAGGGCCGTGACTATGCCGGTGGTGTTGGCGCGCATGAGATCGACGTAGGTTTCGACGCCGCTGCCGGGGGCGCCGAGGGAATCGGTGTAGAGCGTTGGCACGAGGGTGACGCCGGCCTCGGCGGCGATGCTTTCCATCACGGCGGGGTTCGAGACGTTCTCGGCGAAGATCGCGTTGACGTTCTCGGCCCGGATAGCGGCGACCAGATCGGCAATGTCAGCGGCGGACGGGTCGCCGGCCTCGGTGCCGAGGGTGCCGAAGGCGGTGCCGACGATCTCGAGGCCGTACCGCTCGGCATAGTAGCCCAGGGCTTCGTGCGAGGTCACCATCGTCCGCTGGTCTTCCGCCAAGCTGTTCACCTGCTCTTGGACCCAGGCATCGAGCGCTTCGAGCTCGGTGATGTAGGCGGCGGCATTGGCCTCGTAGGTCGCGGCGTTGGCCGGGTCGGTCTCGATCAGGGCGTCGCGGATGGTCTCGACCATGAGGATGGCATTGGCCACGTCATGCCAGATGTGGGGGTCGAGCTCGCCGTGCGCGTGATCCTCCTGGTCGTCGCCGGCCGCGTCGTCAAGGTCATCGGCCGCCTCCTCGTCGCGCGCCTCGGCCTCGTGGTGCCCATCGTCAAAGCCAAGCGGCTCGACCTGCTCGGAGACGATGATCCGGGCGGCATCGGAGCCGGACGACTCGTAGATGCCGTCGAGCCAGGTTTCAAACCCCAGCCCGATCTCAAACACGAGGTCGGCCTCGGCCAGCGTCACCACGTCGGCGGGGGCCGGTTCGTAGGTGTGGGAATCGGCGCCGGCACCAACCAGCGGATGCGTCACGATCGCCTCGCCCCCCACCTGCCGAACGAGGTCGTCGAGGATGCTAAACGAGGTGACGACGTTGAGCGGCTGGTCTGACTCTTGGGCTTGGGTTTCGGCCGGGGCGCCCTGGCTGACGAACAACCCGATTGCCGTAATCCATATCAGTGCGCGGCGGAGCATGAAGTCCTCCCTCGATCAGACCAGCGAGCGCGGGTCCAATAGTTCCGATGTCTCGAGCCGGGGCGTCCGGCATCGCCACATAAAGATACTATGTATCAACTAGACAGGGGCGTTGACATGAAACAGCGAGCGATCACGGTTCGGGCACCGGCAACGGGCGGAGGGGCACCGGGGAGGATTGGACCATCGACGTCGTGGTGACACCGTGCGCCAGGAAGCGGTCGAGGATGCGGTCAAGCTGATCCATGCTCGGCAGGTGGACCTTGAGGATGAAGCAATCGTCGCCCGTGATCCGGTGACATTCCACAACCTCGGGAATGGATCCGGCAAGGGAGGCAACCGCCCCCAGGCGACCGGCGTTGGGCCGGATTCGGATGTAGGCCGTCAGCGGCAGGCCCAGGGCGGCGGGATCGAGATCGAGCCGGTAGCCCCGGATGACCCCGGCTTCCTCCAACCGCCGGACCCGCTCCGTCACGGCCGGCGACGACATCCCGACCCGCCGGGCGAGCGCGGTCATCGGCAGGCGCGGATTGTCGCGCAGCACGGCCAGCAGACGCCGGTTGATCCCGTCGAGCGGGCCGATGGGAGGGCTGTAAGCAAAGAGCCGTTCATTCGTCAATACTTGAGTCATCAGGGTTCCTCCCCTTCAATTCGTCCATATACAGGCAGGTGAATCCTTCCTAGTCTAGAAGTATGACTGGGGAGTCGAGTGGTGACAATGCACACCCGCGGTGGGCAACGAGAACCATCCAACTCCTGCCGCCACACGGCTACTTCGTTGTCAGCGCGGTATTCCATTACCTCGGTCCCGCCTTCGCGGTGCTCCTCTTTGCCTCGGTGCCGGTCCTGGGCGTGGTGGGATTGCGGATCGCCAGCGCCGCGATCCTGTTCGCGGCCTGGCGCCGGCCGTGGCGGCGCTGGCGGACATGGCCCTGGCGGCAGCGGCGACTGGTGCTGGCGCTTGGCGTGGTGCTCGGCGCGATGAATACCGTCTTCTACCTCGCCATCGAGCGCTTGCCGCTCGGCACCGTCGGCGTCATCGAGTTCCTGGGCCCGATCGCGCTGACGGCAATCGGGTTGCGGACCGGGCGCAATCTGCTGGCGCTCGCGCTGGCGGTGAGCGGGGTGTGGCTGTTGGCCGATGTGCGGCTGGCCGGCGAGCCCGTCGGGTTCGCGCTCGCCTTTGCCAATTGCCTGCTCTTCACGCTCTACGTTGTCCTGGGGCACCGGATCGCCCAGGGACGAGATGGCCAGGCGATCGACGGCCTGGCGGCGGCGATGTTGGTGGCGCTGGTGACGGTGATGCCGCTGGCGATGGGCGGGATCGCGGACGCGGCCCGCGATCCGCGCCTGCTGCTGGCGGGGGTCGCGGTCGGTCTCTGTTCGTCCGTGATTCCGTATGTGTGCGATCAACTGGCGATGGCCCAGCTGCCACGGGCAACCTTTGCCCTGCTCCTGGCGTTGTTGCCAGCGATCGCCGTTGTGGTGGGCGTTATTGTGCTGCACCAGCTCCCGGCACCCGCCGAGATTGCCGGGGTTTTCCTGATCATCGGAGGCGTCGCGGTCCACCGCCCGGCGGACCTTGCCGAGTCAGCACATGCTGAATGACAATCTGATGCGCTCGAAGCTTGAGAGGTCGGATGGATGGACGTGCAACGGCGATGCCGCGAGCTTGACGAGGCTCTGGTACAGGGCGACATCACTGAGCAGACATGGTTTTCGCGGATTCGCGACCTCATCGAAACCCTCTATCTGAGCTCCGATAACCCGCAAGCGCAATCCGGGCTCGGCGGTGATGCCACCCATTGGGAACGGCGCCGCCAGGTGCTGGTGGAGGCGGTCACCAGGGATGGAACCTTCCTTGATGTTGGCTGCGCGAATGGACTGCTGATGGAGACGCTCGTCGCCTGGGCGGCATCGCGGGGCATTCATCTGGAGCCCTACGGCCTCGACATTTCAGCCAAGCTCGTCGCGGTGGCGAGACGCCGGTTGCCGGCCTGGTCCGACCATATGTTCGCCGGCAACGTCATCGAGTGGATGCCGCCCTTCCGGTTTGATTATGTCTTCACCGCCCTGGAGTACGTGCCGCGCCACCGGCAGCCGGAGCTGGTGGCTCGACTCCTGGATCGAGTCGTCGCACCCGGCGGCCGGCTGGTTATCGTCGCCTACCGATCGCGCGGGAACAAAGACGCGGGCCCGATCGCCGACTGGTTGAGCGGGTGGGGCTTCGTGATCGGCGGCGAGGCCGTCGCGCTTGATGGTGGTGATGGCGGGGTGGCGACGCGTCTTGTCTGGCTGGATGCGCTGCCTGATCAATAGTCGGGACGCTTACGGACGTTGCCGGGCTGACTGACCGGCTATTTCCAGGCGGAGAATTTACTTTCAAGTTTGCTCATCGCGGCCATCAGAATCGTGCCGATCATGGCCAGGACGAGGACGACGGCGATCATCCGAGCGACCCGGAAATAGGAGACATCGGTTTGGATGAGGCCGCCCAGACCGGTCAGGTCGAGGAAGATCTCGGCGATGACGACGCCAATCAAGGCGCGTCCGATGCCGATGCGCAAACCGGCGATGACATACGGGATCGAGCCGGGCAGGATCACATGACGGACCAGCTCCGGCTCGGAGGCGCCAAATGAGCGGCCCACCTCGATCAGGTCCGGTCGGGCGTTTCGCACGCCGATCGCGGTATTGATCAGGATCGGGATAAAGGTGCCGATAAAGACCAGGAACAGTCTCCCCACATCACCGACGCCGAACCAGACGACGACCAGGGGGGTGATGACCACCCGCGGGGTGGCGTAGATCGCTTCGATATAGGGATCCAGCACCGCCCAGACCAGCGGGATCCGGCCAATCAAGATGCCGCCGCCAATGCCGACCGCCGCCGACAGCAGGAAGCCGACCGTGAGCGTTTGCATCGTGGTCAGGAATGCCGTCGGCAAGTCACCGGATGAGATGAGCGGGCCATAGGCCAGGAGAACGCTCAAGGGGCTGGGGAAGAGGATCGGGTCGACCTGGCGCGAGAAGAGCTCCCAGGCGATCAGGAAGACGACCAGGGCCGCCGCCGGCAAGAGGAAGGTTGGGGAGAGGAGGCGAGCGAAGAGCGTCCGGCGCGGCGCGTCCGTCTCCTCGGCCGAGGGAGCGGCGGTCGGGTTCGCCAGATCGCGGGCGCTACTGCTCATGCGTGGTCCCATTCACCAAATGTCGAAGCGGCCCTCACCCCCAACCCCGCTCCCAGACGCTTGGGAGCGGGGAGTTTGCTCGTGCTCCCCGCGGAATTTGGGGGGCTGGGGCCGTTCTTTAGGCGTCGGCTTGGGGGGCGCCACAACCCATGGCGGCGGCTTCTTCCAAGTAGGAGCGGTCGACGAATTGCGAGGCGTCGACCGGGTTCTGAATGTCGCCGTTTTCCAGCATGGCGTCGGCCACGAGCTGGACCCCTTCGATATTCAGCAGCTCGTCGGGATCGAGCGGGTACATATCGAGCTCGATCATCTCGTCCCAGGTGATGCTCAGCGCTTCCTCGGTGACGCCCGGCACGTTCTCGATCGTGTAGTCGATGAACCGCTGCTTGTCCTGGTTGAACCACTCGAAGGCTTCCAGGTTGGCGCAGGCGACCGCCAGCGCCAGCTCCGGGTTCGCCTCGATGAACTCGCGGCGGCCGAAGATGACCGACTTCGCCGCCCCCGGCAGCACCTCGGACATGTAGAGGAGATCCTGGATCTCGTCGGTCCGCAGCTGAAGCTCGAACCAGTCGGGAATGAAGACCACGGCGGCGTCGATGCGACCGGTCAGGAGGGCGGCGGCGCGGTCGGGGCTGCCGCCGATCTGGACGAAGTTCACGTCGTCGAGGCTCATCCCGTTTTGCTGGACGGTGAGGCGGGCCAGCATCGTATCGAAGCCGGCCGGGCCCGACATGCCGATCGTTCGGCCGGCAAGGTCTTGGACCGAGTTGATCTCGTTGCTGGTGACCATCACGTAGTCCATCTTGTCCTTGGTGGAGGCAATGGCGACCAGGTCGGCGCCTTCCGCCGCGCCCAGGATCAGCTCGTCGGTGCCCTGGCCGGCCAGCTCGGCCTGGTTGGCCAGCAGGGCCTGGACGCCGGTGGTCGAGGTCAGCTCGATCTTATCGACCTCGGCCCCCCACTCCCCGATGTAGTCCCAGATCCGGTAGGCCGGCATCTCCAGGGTTTCGCCGGCCGTCGTCACCCGGATCTGAACGCCGCTGAGATCGAAGCTCGGCCGCTCGCCATCCGCCGCCGGGGTTGCCTCCTGCGCGGTGACCCCGACCGAGCCGAGGGCGATCAGCAAGGTGAGGGCCAGGCTGAGCGTGCCGTACCAGATCGTGTGCGTCCGGCGCGAAGTGGGTCGTGTGAACATCTCTGTCCTCCTGAATGGCAGCCAATCGTTGGCTCCCCGCGGTTGGGCCCGGTCGTGGCGCCCGGTCATTCCCGGCGCCATGGAATTCGGGTCGATGGCATCCCTCCCTCGTGGTGATCGCGCGACTAAACCGTCTTCCAGGGCGCGATGCGCCGCTCCAGCAGCGCCAACAAGCGGGTCAGACCAATGCCAAGAATCGGCAGGATCAAGATGGCGGCGATCAGATAGTCGGTGACAAAGCGGGCGCCATAGGCGTAGATGAGGCCGCCAATGCCACCCAGGCGCAGATAGACCTCGGCCACGGCCATGCCGACGACGGCGCGGCCGATGCTGAGCCGGATGCCGGCCATGATGTAGGGCAGGGCGGCGGGGAGAATGACTTGAAACAAGATCCGAAACCGGCCGGCGCCGAAGGCACGGGCGACGTCGATCAGATCGTCCGGGGCCTGGCGGACGCCGGCGGTGACGTTGTAGAGGATCGGAAAGATGGCGGAGAGGAAGACGACCACCACCCGGCCCGAAAAGTCGAACCCGAACCAGACCAGGATGATCGGCACCAGGGCGATATCGGGCGTGGCATACAGGGCGGCGAGGTACGGGCTCAGGGTCAGGTCGGCGGTCCGCGAGCGGCCAATGACGATACCGAGGGTGACGCCGACAACGAGGGCCACGGTGAAGCCGGCCGCCAATAATTGCAAGCTGGGCCAGAGTGCTTCCCAAAGCTGACCGGTTGCCACGAGGTCGCTAAAGGCGGCGACGACCATCGACGGCGGCGGCAAGATCAGCGGGTCGCCGGTGCGGCCAACGTACTCCCAGAGGCCGAAGAAGGCGGCGGCAAAGAGCAGGCTGGCGATCCAGCGGGCCCGCCCGGTGGGGATGGCGAGGATGCTACCGGCTGGAAGCATTGATCCCCTCCGCTTCGCCCTGGGCCAGGAGGTCACCCCGCAGCATTTGCCAGATGTGGGCCCGGGTCTCGATGAAGAGCGGGTGGCCGCGGACATCGTATTCCCACCGCGGCCGGGGCAGGTCGACGTCGATGATGGCCCGAATCCGGCCGGGACCGCGGGAGAGGACCACGATCCGGTCCGCTAAGGCGACCGCCTCGTCGAGGTCGTGGGTAATGAAAAGGACGGTCTTGGTCCGGCTGGCCCAAATCCGCATCAGCTCTTCCTGCATCAACTCGCGAGTTTGGGCATCAATGGCGCCGAACGGCTCGTCCATGAGCAAAATCTCGGGGTCGGTGGCCAGGGCGCGGGCGAGCCCCACCCGCTGCTGCATGCCGCCGGAGAGCTGATGCGGGTAGGCCTCGGCGAACTTCCCCAGGCCGACCATTTCGAGGTGCTGGCGGCAGCGCTCGCGCAGGTCCGTCTTGCTGAGGCGGCGGATCTCGAGCGGAAAGGCGACATTCTCGAGCACGGTCTTCCAGGGGAAGAGGCCGAAACTCTGGAAGACGATGGAGCGGTCGGGACCAGGGCCGGTCACCGGCCGGCCGTCGATCTGAACGCTGCCGCCCTGAATATCGGTCAGGCCGCCGATGATCCGGAGCAGGGTCGTCTTGCCACAGCCGCTCGGGCCAATGACGGTCAGGAACTCGCCGTCACGAATGTCCAGGGAGACGTCGTCCAGGACATGGACATCGTGCTTGACCCCGTTCTTGTTCCAAGTAAACCGCTTCTGAACATCCCTGATCTCGATCTTTACCGGCTCAGCCATCGGTGTCTCCCGTGTCGCCACCCGTGTCGGCGGGGCGTGGCCCGTCCGGTCGGGCGGCCTCGCGGCGCCGCCGGGCCAGGGCGCGAATCGCGTCGACCACGTTCGGATACGAGCCGCAGCGGCAGAGATTCCCAGCCAGATACTCGCGAATCTCCGCTCGGGTGGGGTCCGGGCGCTCGGCCAGCAACGAGGTACTGGCCAGCACCATGGCCGGGGTGCAAAAGGAGCACTGAAAGGCGGAATGCTCGATGAAGGCGGCCTGGACCTCGTCCGGTTGCCCATTCGCATCGAGCAGCCCCTCGGCGGTCGTGATCGTCTTGCCCTCGTGTAGCGCGGTCAGGGCCAGGCAGCCGCTGATCGGCAGCCCGTCCACCAGCACGGTGCAGACGCCGCAGACGCCGATGAAGCAGGTGCCGCGCATGCTCAAGCACCCGAGTCGTTCCCGCAGCGTGGTCAGCAGGGTCTCCGCCGGATCGACGTCGAGCAACCGCTCGCCGCCGTTGATCGACAGGCGGACGGTGACCGTGGCCACGTCGGTGCTGGTCTCGTCGATGACGCTCATGATACCGTCGTCCGATCTGCCTCATGCTCGGTCGCATCGCCGTTCGCTGCCTCGTGGATCGCGCGGTAGACGCGCTCGGCGGTCATCGGCAGGTCATAGATGCGAGCGCCGGTGGCATGGAAGATGGCGTTGCCGATCGCGGGGGCCACCGGCGGCACGGTCATCTCGCCCACGCCATGCACATCGGCCGCGGGGTCGTCGCTCGTGAGCGCCACGCTGGTCAACTGATCCGGCACATCGAGGAACGAGGGGATCATGTAGTCGGAGAGGTTCGGGTTGACCATCTGTCCCTGGTCCCAGACGTATTCCTCAAACAGGGCGGGCCCGAGGCCGAAGATGACGTTGCCCTCGTTCTGCTGGCGGACCAGGACCGGATTCAGGACGCGACCGGCGTAGGAGCCGGCATGGGCCTTGACGACGTGGACCTTGCCCGTGGCGGTATCGACCTCGACCTCGACTCCGACCGCGCCCTCGTGCCAATGGACGGTGGCGATGCCTTGGCCGCTCTCGTCGAGCTCGCCGGCGCCGGGCGGGCTTTGGAACACCCCATTGCCGACGATCTTCGCGACCCCGGCCCGGCGCATCAGATCATCGTAGGTCAAGCGCGGACCCGGGTTGCCGGTGACGCCAACGGTTCCGTTGCCGACTTCAATATCCGCCGTGGCCGCTTCGAGCACGTCGGCGGCGAGCAGTTGGAGCTGGCCGCGGACATCATCGGCGGCGCCTTGGAGGGCAACGCCCATCGAGTAGGCCGTCCGGCTGGACGAGGTGGTGAGGTCATACGGCGTGCGCGCCGTATCGGGGAACGGGGCCGTGATCCGCTCCAGCGGGACGCCCAGCGCATCGGCTGCCAGTTGATGCAACGAGGTGCGGGTTCCCTGTCCCATCTCGACACTGCTCGAGAGCACGGTGCAGGCGCCGTCGTCCGCCAACTCGATTATCGCCTCGGAGCGGGAGGGGGTAATCGTGTGCTTAATCATGAACGCGACGCCCTTGCCCCGGACCTTGCCCCCGTCGGGACCGGGGCGCCGGACGTGACCATCTTCCGGTTGCCAATCGAGCGCGTCGGCCATGTGCCGCAGCAGATCGAGGTAATGCACATGGCGGAACACCTCGCCGGTGGGGTACGTGTCGCCGTCACGGAGGAGGTTTCGCTGGCGCATCGCCACCGGATCAAGACCGAGATCGGACGCGATTTGATCGAGCTGCGATTCGTACGCCCAGCACAGCTGTGAGGTCATCGCCCCGCGAAACGGCCCGGTGGGGACGGTGTTGGTGTAGTAGCCGCGGGAGTCGACCGCGACGTGGGGAATCCGGTACGGCCCCGGGGCGCGGACCATGCCCTGCCGGGTGGCGAACGGCGAGGAGACCGCGTAGGCGCCGGCATTCCAGGCGACATCGACCTGGCGGGCGACCAGGGTGCCGTCGCGCTTGACCCCGGTCTTGATCCAGACCCGGGCCGCATGCTTGGCGATCGTGGCAAAGACCTCTTCCCGGTCGAGCGCCAAGCGGACCGGCCGCCCGGCCTGGCGGGCGGCGCAGGCCGCCATCGGCTCCAGCTTGATGCCGCCCTTCCCGCCGTAGCCGCCACCGAGGTTGAGCACGATCACCCGGACTCGCTCGGCCGGCAGATTCAAGATCTTCATCAGGCCGGCTTGGACCGCGTACGGCGATTGGGATGCGGTCCAGACATTCATCACCCCGGCCTCATCGAGGTGAGCGACGGTGACATGCGGCTCCATCGGCACATGATTGGCGGTTGGGCTGCGGAAGATATGCTCATACACGCGGTCCGACTCGCGCCAGCCTTGCTCGATCTCGCCGTGGCGGAGCGTCCAGGCACCGCAGGCGTTGCCGGGGTAGGCATCGTGCAGCCGGGGGGCGTCGGCGGCGGACGCCTCGTCGGCATCGGTGACATAGGGAAGCTCTTCGTAGTCAACGTCGATCAGGTTGAGCGCGTCGGCGGCGATGGCGGCGGTCTCAGCCACAATCACGGCGACCGCATCGCCGACGTGGCGGACGCGGTCGATAGCGACGACCGGCTGGTCCTGGCGGGAGCCGCCGTAGTACGGATGCAGGCCGCTCTCCGATCCAAGATCGTCACGCGTCAAGACCGTGATGACACCGGGGAGCTCCAGCGCCGCGGATGGATCAATGCCGCGGATGAGGGCGTGGGGATACGGGCTCCGCACCACCTTTGCGTGGGCCATGCCGGGGAGCGCGTGGTTGAGCGTGAAGGGCACGGTGCCGGAGACACGCTCGAGAGCGTCGCGCATCGGCATCGCCGCGCCGACGTAGCCGCTGACCGGCCGGGCGGTCCGCATCTGGCCAGGGCCTGGCGCCGTCATCCGCTTGCCCTCGCCGGGCCCGGCCGCGCGATCGCCCGCAGGGCTTGCCGGGTAAAGGTGTGGACCATCCGCCGCCGATACCAAGCACTGCCGCGAAGATCGTCAATCGGATCGATGCGCGCCGAGTAGGCGCCGGCGATCTCGTTCATCAGGTCCTCATCCAGCGCCCGGTGGCCGGCCATCGCTTCGACCTCGGGAAATCGCCGCGGGGCGCCGGTCGCGGCCCCGATCGCGACCCGCAGCGATGAGACGGTCTCGGGCTCGTCCTCCTCAAACCGGGCGCTGGCGGCGACGCCGACGCAGGGGCGGTCCTCCGAGGAGCGGCTGATGTACTTGAGGTAGGCATCGCGATCGCGCGACGGGTGCCGCGGCGGCAAGTCGATGGCGGTGATGATCTCAGCGGGTTCCAGCGTCGTCGCATAAAAGCCGAGCACCAACTCATCCACCGAGGACACCCGATCGCCGTCGGGGCCGGCGATGCGGACCATCGCCTCCAGGGCGACGAGCACCGCCGGCGGATCGGAGGCGTAATCGGCTTCCGCCAGGTTGCCGCCGATTGTGGCGGCATTGCGAATCCGGATGTTGCCGACCTGCCGGCAGGCGGTGGCCAGGCTGGGGTAGCGGTCGCGGATCGGCTCGCTCGCGGCGATGTGGCGCAGGGTGGTCCCAGCGCCAATCGTGATCCCAGCGTCATGGACCCGGATGCCGGCGAAATCTGGAATGTTGCCAAGCGAGACCAGGACCTCCGGTGCGATCAGCCGCTGCTGCATCATCAACACGACGGCCGTGCCGCCGGCGATCACCTTCGCCTCGCCATCGGCGGCGACGAGCTGGTGAATCGCCTCAGCGGTCGATTCGGGTTGCCCGAGCCTCACCACACACCCCTCGGTCGCGGTCTGAACGGCGCCAGGATCGCCCCGCGCTACGACGATTCGGTCTCCGGCTCTTGGCGCCGGCCGGTCAGCTTGGCGGCGCCGCCGCGGACCAGGCCGCGAGCGGCGGCGGCGACCAAGCCGCCAGCGCCGCCTCCGGTCGCTGGCGCTCCCGCCGGGGCGGCGCCGGTGATCCGGGCTTCCAGGCAGCGAGCGAACGAGCCGATCATCTCGTCCGCGATCGCCTGCACGACGCCGGTGCCGAACTGGCCGAGCCGGCCCCGAATGGCCAGGTCGGCGTGGGTCGAGACCAAGGTCCGGCCCGGTTCCGGCTCGCTGAAGGCGGCGTCGAGGGTCACCTTGGCCAGGCTGCCGGAGGCGCGATCGCGACCTTCGCCGGTGGCGCGAATCGACTCGGGCGCCTGACTCGGATCGTAGGTGACGGTGCCGGCAAAGTTCGCCTTGATCGGGCCGACCTTGGCGCCGAGGGTGGCGGTGTAGGCGTGGTCGCCGCTCTTGGTGATCCCTTCAACACCGGGGACGCAGCCCAGGGCTTGCTCGGCGTCCAGGAAGTAGGCGACGACCGCGTCGCGGGGGGCGGCGACCGCGAAGCTGTTCTCGATAATCATGCTGAGGCTCCTTGCCTCATGGTCGCTGGAGCGAGTTGGCGCACCGTGTTCCGAAGCTCGCCGATGCCCGCGATCGTGACCGCCACCTCATCGCCGTCACCGACCGCCTGGGTGCCGCCGGGAGCGCCGGTGAGGATGACATCGCCCGGCACCAGGGTCATGGTCCGGGTGACGAACTCGATGATCTCGCCAATCGAGAAGATCATGTCGTCGGTGCGGCCCTGCTGTTGCACCTCGCCGTTGACGCGGGTTTCGATCAGCAGGTTGGCGGGGTCGAGATCGGTCTCGATCCAGGGACCAAGCGGACAGAGCGTGTCGCTGCTCTTGGCCCGGGTCCAATGGGCGTCCGTTTGCTGCCAATCGCGGACCGTCATGTCGTTGCCGATGGTATAGCCGAAGATGCAATCGGCCGCATCGGCGGCATGTACCCGGCGAGCGGTCCGGCCGATGACGACCGCCAGCTCACCCTCGTACTCGAAGGCGCCGACGTTTTCGGGCCGCAGGATGTCCTCGTCCGGCCCAATCACCGCGTTGGGCGTTTTCAAGAAGACGACCGGCGCCTCCGGCCAGGCATGGCCCTTGGCCCGGACCGGCGTCGCGTAGTTCCGGCCCACGCAGAGAACCTTGCTCGGTTGACACGGCGCCAGGAGTTGCAGATTAGCCGCCGTCCCCAGCGGCGGACCCGCGACGGCGCCGCCGGCATAGGGATCGCCGTCAACGGCAAAGACCGCGCCATCGGGATTGATGACCGCGAACACCGGCTGGTCCTGGAACAAAACCCGCGCCACTCGCATCGAGCCCCTCCCTGACGAGGCGCCGCCTCGAGGCGGTTGGTCGAAGCCCGTGGCTGGTCACATGGAGGGGGAGCGGGCCGACACCAGTAAATATCTGATATTTACATATTATCAACGTCAACGGCTGCCGTCAAGCGCCGCCGTGACCACGAGTCGCGATTTGACGTAGCGGGCGGTTCCAGCGTAGGTTACTTGCACGGGAAGCGTCGTTCGCTCGTCGTGGAATGGGCCGTGGCACACCAACTCTCTCCCGTGGGCAGCCAGGAACGGCACCCACATCAAATCTACTGGGCGATCGTGAACTGGATCAGCGCCAACGGCGCCCGGCCCGGTGACCGGTTGCCGCATGAGGCGGAGCTGGCCGACCAGTTTCGGGTCAGCCGGCCGACGATGCGGGAAGCGATCCGGGTGCTGGAATACTCCGGCCTGGTCGAGGTCCGGCGGGGCCGCACCGGCGGTCTCTTTGTCGGCGCCGGCGGCGTGCCCCAGGTGGTTGGCGCGTTGCGCGCCTTCTTGTTGTTCGACCGCTCGTCGTTGCGCGATCTGTTCCACTCCCGCGAGGTGCTCGAGGTCGAGCTGGCGCGGCTGGCCGCGACCCGCGCCACCGCCGCCGACCATGCCGCCATGCGGACGGCGATTCGGCAGATGGAATCGTCAGCCGCGGCCGAGGCCGTGGTCAGCGCCAATACCGCCTTCCATCTGGTGATCGCCGACGCGGCCGGGAACACGATCCTGCGGGCGATGATGCAGGCAATGACCCAGCTCCTCAACGAGCTGGTCCGCCACGCCCCGGACGACCACGCCACCATCGCCCTCAAGCTCCAAGGCCACCTCGCGATTTACGATGCGATCGTCGCCGGCGATGCCGACGCGGCCAGCGAGGCGATGCGGGATCACATTCGCGCCTTCCAGCGGGTGCATTGCGATGGGGTTGACCCTGGTTCACTGGTAGTAAGCGGCGGCCGCCGGCTCGAGGCGACCGGCCACCAGCGGGCCGCGAGCTAAACCGACCGTGGTTAGACGGATTTCGGATGAATCGTTTGCACCTCGGAACTCGGTGGTGGCGGCCGCTCGATACTCACGGGAATCAGCCGAAATCCGTATGAATCCCGTAGTATCTTGTCCTTGATAAGAACGCACGAGCGATCGTCATGGTTTACTAAGCTCCGCTGGATGAACGACGATCACCGCGATCGTCGACGGTCATTGGACTCGCCCGAGGTAAGCGCTCAGTATCCGTCGAGGATTAGCCGGCATCCCGCGTCAGGTCGGTCATCATCTGGCGCAGGATGTCGGTTTCCGGGCGGATGATGCCGTGGCCGAGGCCGGGGTAGAGCTGGTAGGTGACGTCGGCGCCGGCTTGCTCGAGCAGGGCGACGCTGGCCTCGATTTGCGACAGGGGGACGATGGCGTCGGCGTCGCCCATGCCGACGAAGATCGGGAGGCCGGACAGGTCGGCGGCGGGTCGGGGATCGGTGTCGAGCTGGCCGACGAGGCCGCCGCTGAGGGCGCCCACCGCGCCGACCCGGTACTGCCCCTGCCAGGCGTATTCGAGCGCGAGGCAGCCACCCTGGGAGAAGCCCGTCAGCATCACGCGATCGGCCGGGAGGCCGGCCGCGATCGCCCGCTCGATGATGGCGTCGATCACGCCCAGGGCGGCGGCCAGCGCCTCCTGATTGAGCGCGATCGGTTCCGTGAACCGGTGCGGATACCAGACATTGCCGGCGGCTTGGGGCGCCAGCCAAGCGATTCGCTCGCCCAACTCACCCCGGGGCGTGAGCGGCCCGGCCAGGCCGATGATGTCGCTGGCCGAGGCGCCCCGGCCATGAAGCAAGATGCCGAGGCCGTCGGCCTGATCGAGCGGCGCCCCCGTCTGGAGCGCCGGGGGCTGGCTGGTCTGGCGAGCCGTCGGGGACAATGGCGTCATGCGCGGGCCCCGGCGGGGACGGCGTAGGGACGGGTTTGCGCGTCGAGGCTGGTGTCAAGCGGGCGCAGGTTGGCCTCGATCCGCGACCGTTGTGGCTCCAGGAAGGGTGGCAGGGCAAGGGTGGTGCCCATCGTCGCCACCGACTCATCGGTATCGAAGCCGGGACCGTCCGTCGCCAGCTCGAACAGGATGCCGCTCGGCTCCCGGAAGTAGACCGACCGGAAGTAGTAACGATCGATCAGCGGGGTGATGCCGGGCACATGGCCGGCGAGGTATTGCTGCCACCCGGCCAGCTTCTCCGCATCGGGCACCCGCCAGGCGACGTGATGAACGCCGCCCGCCCCGAGCTGGGCCCGGCGCGCGTTGGGACGTACTTCCATGAGGACGGTGGCGTTCGGGCCGCCCCGGCCCAGCTCGAGCACGAGGTCGCGATCCCCATCGTTGCCGGTCGGCGCCGGCTTGTCGCCGATCACGCGGAAGCCGAGCGAGTCGGTCATGAACGGGATCGTGCGGTCGGCGGCGGCGACGGCAAGGGTGACGGTCGAAAGCCCTAGCACGCTGTTCGGGGGCGGCACGGTGGAGCGCTCCCAGGGCGTGCCCGGCGGCGTCGCGGTCTCGTCCGGCTCCTGGATCAGCGCCAGGCGATGCCCTTCCTGGTCACGGAATGGGAGCGCCGGCAAGCCGGCCCGCTCGGTCAGCCCATCATGCTCGACGCCGAGCTCGGCGAATCGTTCGCGCCAAAAGCTCAGGACGTCGTCGCCCGCGACCCGGAGCCCGATCTCGGCGACCTCCCCGGTCCCGTTCCGGTTCGGCGCCGCCCCCGGATAGTCAAAAAAGGTGACGTCGGTGCCGGGGGTGCCGAGCCCGTCGGCGTAGAAGAGATGGTACATGGTGGTGGCGTCCTGGTTGACGCTCTTCTTGACCAGGCGCATCCCCAGGCCGCCGGTGTAGAAATCGCGGTTGATCGGCAGATTGCCGCTGATCGAGCTGACATGGTGAATGCCGGTCAGCTCAAGCTCGTCGGGAATCGTCATCGGATCGGCTCCTTTCGCCCGGTTCAGGCGGATAGATCAGTGAACATCCAACGGGGACGGCGCGATCAGACGAGCGAGCGGTCCAGCTTGGCGAGCAGGCACAGCAGCGTCTCCTGCTCCGGCCGGCTCAAGCCCTGGAAACGGGCGGCCAGCTCGCGCTCGTGGTCGGCGAGGATCGTCGCCCGCAAGGCGCGGCCGGCTGCGGACAGATAGATGCGGTTGACGCGGCCGTCCCGTCGCCGCTGGAGCAAGCCGTCCGCCGCCATCGCGTCGAGCAACTGGCAGATATTGCCCTTGGTGACGAAGAGAGCCTCCGCTAGCTCCTGCTGGGTACGACCCTCGCGAACCCCGGCGTGATTGAGCACATCGAACCGGCTCAGCGACAAATCATGCCGTTGACTGGTCAACGCCGCCTGGCGTTGTAACTTCTCATACACCCGCATCAGCCTGATCCACGCCAACCCCGGCAACCGGGGCGGCCGCGGCCCGGCTGACCCCGCATCGTTTCGCGCCACGGGCACTTCACTTGTCGTGCTTGCCATCGCTCGTGATGCTCCCTATCGAGCATGAGTTTAGAACTAAACTTTCATCTCGTCAAGTGGAGTGAATGCGGTAGCCTGTCGCGCGATCGCCGTGGCGGCGCCGGCGAAAGCTAAAGACATTCGGCTGACCCCGCGGAAGCATCCGAAAGGAAGATCAATCTGGCTTCTACGCACCATCTTTTTGGTAGAGCGGTCGCATCAGCCCCTTTAGGGTGCTTTCGTGGGGCAGCGGGATGGCTTTGGCTTCCCGCGCGATGCCGACCGCGATCGTGGGTGGCGGCAGGTGGCGCTATGAGTCGAGCCCGGTCTCCCGGGGTGCGGCGGCTGCCGCGGCACGCTGAGCCCGCAGGTGCTGGTAAAACTCCGCCATGGCGGGCCCCAGTCGCTCACCGGCGGCGTCGAAGGTGACGAGGGTGACGCCGGGGCGGCCGACATCGGCCCGGGCCGAGACCTCGCCCGTGACGCGGGGCAGGGCACCCTCGGCCTTACCCATGATGAAGACCTGGTTGGGGCGCCCGGTGCGCCCGGCCCGGTAGCCGCGCCCGGTGAAGAAGGCCACCGCCAGATCGAGGACGGCGGCGGCTCCCAGCCGGCTGACCGCCTTTTTCTGGTAGGCGGTGCGGCTCAGCTCGGCGTCGAAGGGATTGTTGGCCATGGCCGCATCACAGCGTCAACGACTCGCCGGGGGCGAGCAGCGCCACCTTTGAGCTGGTTCGCGCTTCCACCGTCCGCTTGAACTCGTGCCCATCCTGGGCAATCAGGTCGAACGTGTTGTAGTGGCAGGGAAGGACCGTTTTGGCATTGAGAAACTCGGCGGCCCGCACGGCGTCGGCCGGGCCCATCGTGTAGTGGTCGCCAATCGGGATGACCGCCACATCGAGGCCTTCCTCGCCAATCAGCTTCATATCGCCAAAGAGGCAGGTATCGCCCGCGAAGTAGATCGTCTTGCCGCCGAAGCGGACCACCAGGCCGGCCGGCATGCCCGGCGCCACGAAGGTATCCCCGACTCGGTAGGACGAGGTGTGCCAGGCGGGCGTCAGTTTGACCGTTCCCCCCTCGAACGCGACGGTGCCGCCGTGGTTGGCGGGCGTAGCGCCTTCGACGCCCCGGTCCTCTTTGAGCCAGACGGCGAGCTCGAGGGTTGAAATCACCTTCGCCCCGGTCCGCTTGGCGATCGCCACCGTGTCGCCAACGTGATCATCGTGGGCGTGAGTGAGCAGGATGGTTCGCGGCGACAACTGGTCGGCGGTGTGCTTCGCCACCGGGTTGCCGGTGATAAAGGGATCAACGAGGACGGTATTGTCACCCTCTTCCAACATGAACGCGGCATGGCCAATCCAAGTCAGCTTCGGCATCCTCGCTCCTCTCGTCCGCTCTCCGGCTACCGCCTGGCATAGGCGACCTCGCCGTCAACAATGGTGTAATCGACCTTGACCTCGCCCAAGTCCGCGGCCGGCACGGCGAAGAGGTCGGTCTCGAAGACCGTCACGTCCCCAAGCATACCCGGTGCCAAGATACCCTTGCTCCCCTCTTCGAACGAGGCGTATGCGCCATTGACGGTATAGACGCGCAGGGCCTCATCGAGCGAGACCGCTTCCTCCGGCCAGACCGGGCGGCCAGCGTAATCACGCCGGGTAACCATGGTTTGCAATCCGACCGCCGGCGCGATTGGCACCACCGGGGCGTCGGAGGAGGCGGCGGCGATGATGCCGCGCCGGGCAAAGCCGGCCAGGCCGTAGGCGAGCCGGGGCCGGTCCTCGCCCAGGGCGTCGACGTAGGCGTCCCGAAAATGGTAGAGGAAGGAGGTGCCGGGGATCGGGATCGCGCCCAGGGCGGCGATCCGGTCGAGCAGGCCGTCGTCCACGATCGAGCAATGCTCGATCCGGTGGCGGACATCGGGGCGGTGGTCGGCGGCCATTGCCGCCTCGTAGGCGTCCAGGACCAGCTCGATGGCGCCGTCGCCGATGGCATGAATAGCGACCTGGAAACCAGCCTGGTGCGCCTTGAGCACCTTGGCTTTGAGGACCTCGGGCGGCATCATCCAGAGCCCGAGGTTGTCCGGCTGGCCCTCATACGGCTGTCGCAGCCGGGCCGTCCTGCCGCCCAGGCTGCCGTCGCTAAAGAGTTTCACCGGGCCGATGCGGAGCCACTCGTCGCCGAACCCGGTTCGCATCCCCAGGCTGACGAGGGCATCGAGGTGCTCGTCCAGCATCATCATCAGGTAGGTGCGGACCGGCAGCTTCCCGGCCAGGCGCAGACCCTGATAGGCCCGCAACTCGACCGGGTCGTGGATGCCGGCCTCGGCCACGCTGGTGACGCCCTGCTCCAGGAAGGCGCGGCCGCTCCGCTCCAGGGCGGCGGCAATCTCAGCTTCGGTGGGAGCGGCGATCGCGGCCCGCACCATCGTCAGCGCGGTCTCGCGCAGGACACCGGTCAGCTCCCCCGATTCGTCGCGGTCGAAGACGCCGCCATCGGGGTCCAGGGTGTCGCGGGTGATGCCGGCCAGGGCCAGGGCGCGGCTGTTGGCGACACCGATATGGTGGCACATCCGCATCAGGACGACGGGGTGATCGGGCGAGACCGGATCGAGGTCGTGCCGGGTGGGGTGGCGCCGCTCGGCCAGCCGGGCATGGTCATAGCCGCGGCCCTGAATCCAGCGCCCCGGCGCCTGGTCTCGTGCGGCCGTGGCGACCAGGCTGGCGACCTCGGCCACCGACCGCATGGTAGACGGGTTGAGATCGAGGTCGCCGAGGGCGAACCCCACCGACATCGGATGAGCATGGGCGTCGTTCAGACCAGGGATCGCCGTTCGCCCATCGAGGTCGATCGCCTCCACCCCTGGCCCGGCGGCGGCCCGAACCTCGGCATCGTCGCCGACCGCGACAATCCGGCCCTGGCGGATGGCGATCGCCGACGCCCGCGGCCGGGCCCGGTCCATGGTCACGATGCGGCCGTTGACGAGTAGAAGATCCCCGTTCATCTGTCCCTCGCTGGCTCATCCGCATCGGATCGGCTGGCCGCAGTATACCGAGCCGGGGGACCGGCTCGTGATCGGATGCTGGATGATCCCCGCCACGGGAAACGGCGACGGCCGCGGTCGAACCACGGCGGGGCCGGGTTGATCGTCAGAAACGCCTTCGGCACCCGCTGCTTGTCGGTTGGCCGGCGGATGCTGTCGTCGCCACTACGCTGTCCGGCCGCGTGGATCAGGACGGACCGAACGGAGATCAGCGCCTGGCGATCAGCCGGTTCAGTGGGAAACAGCGTCAGCGAGCCGGGGCTGTCAACAGGAGCGGCGCCCAATGGGGGGGATGGCGCCGCTCCCGCGACCAGGTGGGGAGGGAGGGGAAGGATCAGTGGCGGTCGATTTGTCTACTACATATGTAGACTAAGAGGAGTATACGCCGGGGAGCCGCGGTTGTCAATCGGGATGGGATCAGCCCGGCGCGGCCGGCTCGACCGCGCCGGCTTGACACGCCTGGCGCTCGGACGTACCATCTCATTTAATGAGCATCGTTTTCATCTGATGAACGTCCGGCTGGCTGGTATCGTCGTCATGACCAAGGCTGAGCTCGTGACAAACGGACGTGGCGGACACGGTTTATCGCCAAGCACCTTTGACAAGGGGCTCGGCGTGCTCGAGGCGCTGGCGACGGCTCAGGGCTCCCGCGGGCTGACCTTGACCGAGCTGAGCCAGCACCTCGGCATGCACCGCAGCACCGTCTTTCGCTTTCTCGCCACCCTCCAGACCCGCGGCTACATTGATCGCGATCCGGTGACCAATTCGTACCGGCTTGGGGTGCAGGTGCTGCTCCTGGCCGCCACCTGGCTCAACGATCTCGATATTCGGCGGGTGGCCAAGCCGGTCCTCCAAACGCTCTGTGACCAATCGCAAGAGCTGGTTCACCTGACAATCCTCGACCACGGCGATGTGGTCACGATCGATCGGATCGAGGGCCGGCAGCCGGTGTCGCTGCAAACCGGCATCGGCAACCGCCGGCCCGCCCACTGCACCGCCTCCGGGAAAGCGATCCTGGCGCACCTTCCCGCCGGTGAGGTGGAGCCGATCTTGGCGGCGGGATTGGCCGCGATGACGGCCGAGACAGTTACCTCGGCCGAGACCTTGCGGCGGCAGCTGGCCGAAATTCGCGAACGCGGCTACGCGATCGACCGCGGAGAGCACTTCGAGGGCGTCTGCTGCGTCGCCGCCCCGATCTTCGGCTACGAACGGACGGTGGTGGCCTCGATCAGTATCGCGGGGCCGGCGCCCCGCATGGCGGACGAGCGACTGGCGCGCTTAGGAGAGGAGGTTTGGCGCGCGGCGGCGACGGTCTCTCGCCAGCTCGGCGCCACGGGGCAGGACACGAACGGTCACTCATCAGGACCGAATCTCGCCTATCGCGCGGCGCGGTAGCGCACCCACGCGGCTCGGCCAGGCGCGGTCGTCACGATCGCGGCGGCGTTAGACGACACGAGGAGGACACGATGGTCAACGCGGACTCGACACGGTTCCTCGGCAATGAGCGGGCGGAACAAAGGATCACCCGGCGCGAGCTGGCCAAGCGGGCCGGCGTCCTGGGCCTGGCGCTGCCGGCGCTGGCCACGCTCGACTACACGACAGCGACCGCGGTGCTGGCCCAGGAGGACATCCTGGCGCGGGTCGCCGAGACCGGGATGTTGGTGGCGTTGGAGCCGGAAGCCAAGCGGGGCGGCATCCTGCGGACCGCGTTTGGCATCACCACCACCAGCTACGATATTTACCAGGGCGGCAACATCGCCGTCCTGACCCATATGTACGACGGCCTGATCCGGTTCAATCCGCTCGATGGCTTGCAGTCCATCATCCCCAGCCTGGCTACCAGCTGGGAGATTTCCGACGACGGGCTCACCTACACGTTCGCCTTGCGGGAGGGCGTCACCTTCCACGACGGGGAGCCCTTCACGGCTGACGACGTGGTCGCCACCTTCAGCCGCGCCATCACTCCGCCCGAGGGCATCATCAGCGTCATGCAGTCGTTCTACCGCTCGGTCGAAAGCGTCGAGGCGGTGGACGCGGCGACCGTTCAGTTCAATCTCAACGAGCCGCAGGCCGACTTGCTGACGGTTCTGGCCGCGCCCTTCAGCGTCATCTATTCGAAGGCCGCCCTGGACGCCAACGACCAGGACCTGCGCGGCGTGATCGGGCCGGGGACCGGGCCGTTCGTGTATGAGGACTACAACGAGGCCGAGCGGTGGGTGTTCGGCCGCAACCCCGATTATTGGAACCCGGAGCTGCCCTATCTCGATGGCTTGGAGCTGCTGCATGTCGCCGCCTGGTCCGACCGCGGCACCGCCGTCCTGACCGATCAAGCCGGTTTTTCCTGGAACGTCTCGGTCGAAACCTTCGCCGAAGGGGAGCAGCGGGACAACATCGGCGCCAAGCAGGTACCCAGCATCGGCGTCTACACCGTCTATTTCAACACCGCGCGGGAGCCGTTCAACGATCCCCGGGTGCGGCGGGCGATGCACCTGGCGCTCAACCGGCAGGCGCTGATCGCGGCCTTCCGCACGCAGGAGTCCATTGCCCTGACCCGCTGGGTGTCGCACGCCAGCGAGTTCGCGCTCCCATCGGAGGAAGTCGCGCTCTTGCCCGGCTACCGGCCGGAGAAGGACGAGGACATCGCCGCCGCTCAAGCCCTGATGGCCGAGGCCGGGTTCGCGGACGGCATCAGCGGGGTGGAATTGCTGGCGGCCTCAGTGGCGCCGCACGCCGAGATCTTGGCCCCCGCGATCCAGGATCTGCTGCGGACCGCGCTCAACATCGACGCCCAAATCCGAGTCACCGAACGTGCCCTCCTCTTCGAGGAGGAGAGCAGCGGCAACTTCGATCTGGTGCTCGACACGCCGACGATCTCGGTCTCCGATTTCTCGGCCATCGGAAACCTCTATTTCCGGACCGACGCCTCGCAGAACTTCGGCGGCTACTCGAATCCAGAGTTCGACGAGCTGCTGCATGCGGCCGACCTCGAGCTGGACCCGGCCCGCCGGGCCGAAATCTTCCGGCAGATCGAAGACGTCTTGGATGCCGACCCGCCCTGGCTCCTCATGGGGTGGACCTTCCACCTCCCAATGTGGCAGTCCTATTTCAAGGGGCACAACATGGAGGCTCGAACCCAGTCGGTCTGGGGCCGGCTCGATACCGGCTGGCTTGACGTGTAGGCAGCGGGCTCGGCCTCCGGACCCCAACCCCGCGGGTCCGGAGGCCGAGCGCGGATAGGAAACCGCGCCATGTCCCGGTATATTCTGCGCCGCTTAGCGATCGCGGTGCCGACGATCTTCGGCATCACCGTGCTGATCTTCATCGCGATGCGGGTGCTGCCGGGCGATCCGCTGGCGATGATCGGCTCCCAGGGGCAATCGACCCGGGTGCTCACGGAGGAGGAGCTGGCCTCGGCCCGGGCCAGTTTGGGCCTCGACCGGCCGCTGTATGTCCAATATCTGAGCTGGTTAGGGGATATTGCCCGGGGCGACCTCGGCTATTCATTCTGGACCAGCGAGCCGCTGAGCGATCAGGTGCTGCGGCGGGGACCGATCTCGGCCCAGATCGCGATCTTCGCCGTCATCATCTCCTGGGTCATCGGGGTGCCGGTCGGCCTGCTCAGCGCGGTGCGCCGGAACTCCTGGCTCGACAACGTTTCCCGGCTGGTGGTCACCACGACGATGGCGGTGCCGAGCTTCTGGCTGGGCCTGGTCATGGTCTTGCTCTCGGTCCGGCTCTTCTACTGGCGGCCGCCGCTGACGATCACCCAATTCTGGGAGGAGCCGCTGGTCAACTTGCAGATCGTGCTGGGGCCGGCGATCGCGCTCGGGATCGGCTTGGCCGCGGTCATCATGCGGATGACCCGTTCGACCGCGCTCGAAGTGCTGGGCGAAGACTACGTGCGGACGGCGCGAGCGAAAGGGCTGGGAGGGCGGGCGTTGGTGGCGCACCATGTCTTCCGCAACGCGTTGCTGCCGGTGATCACCACCTCCGGGGTGGCGATCGGCGGTCTGCTCGGCGGCACCGTGGCGACCGAGACCGCCTTTGGGGTGCCGGGCCTCGGCACCTTGTTAGTGGAAGCGATGACCACCCGAGACTGGATGATGATCCAGAACCTGGTGCTGCTCTACGCCCTGATCTTTGTCGTCGTCAATCTGCTCATCGACCTGAGCTACGCCTGGATCGATCCCCGGATTCGATTCACCTAGCGTTACACCAACGGGATACCGGTAAAGGCAAAGGATGTCCACGATGGCCCACGCCCGCACCATCGCTTCGCTGGATGGGCGCCTCGAAATGGAACCGCGAGCGGGCAACGCCGGGGTGGCGGCCATCCGCCGGTTCTGGCGATCGGCGCCGCTCGGCGTGGGATCGGCGGTCTTCCTCGTCTTCATGGGACTGATCGCGATCCTCGCGCCATGGTTGGCGCCCTACTCGCCGCTGGAAACCGATTACCTGGCGACCCAGGCCCCGCCGACGGCGGCGCACCTGCTCGGCACCGACCACCTGGGCCGCGACGTGCTGAGCCGGATCATGTACGGCACGCGGGTGACGCTGACGGTCAGCCTCGCCTCGGTCGGGCTGGGGGCGGCGCTGGGCATGATCTGGGGCATCGCCAGCGGCTACACCGGGCACCGCTTCGACATGGTCAGCCAGCGCCTGGTGGAAGTGCTGATGTCGTTTCCGACCCTGATCCTGGCCATGCTCTTGCTGGTCAGCCTGGGGGCGGGGCTGTTGACGGTCGTCATCGCGATCGGCATCTCGCAGGTGCCGCTGGCGACGCGGATCACCCGGTCGGTGGTGCTGGCCACCAAGGAGATGTCCTATGTGGAGGCGGCCCGCTGCGTGGGGGCGAGCCCGAGCCGGATCATGACTCGCCACATTGCCGTGCAGTGCGTGGCGCCCCTGCTCGTGATCGCCACCGTGAACCTAGGGGCCGCCATCTTCGCCGAAGCCTCGCTCAGCTTTCTCGGGGTGGGGGTGCCGCCGCCGACGCCAAGCTGGGGCAACATGCTCGGCGGGGTACTGGCCCAGTCGTTCGATCCGCCGTGGTGGCTGGTGATCTTTCCGGGGCTGGCGATCGCGACCACGATCATGGCGGCGAATCTCTTTGGCGACGGCTTGCGCGATTTCTTGGACCCAAAGACGGGGCAGTTGAGGCGCCGGTAGCGGAGGAGTGTAGCGAGTGTCGAGGCTAAAGATCGGGCTGATCGGGGGCGGCGCCATCGCCCAGATCCAGTATCTGCCGATCCTCACCGCGCGACCGGACGAGTTCGAGATCGGCGGTGTCGCTGACTTGTCGCGGGATTTACTGAACGCGCTGGGCGAGCGGTACCGGATCCCGGCCGACCGGCTGTTTCGCGATTATCGAGAGCTGCTGCGGAGCGATGTGGAGGCGGTGGTCGTCTGCTCCTCCGGTTCGCACGCGGCGCCCAGCATCGCCGCCGCCGGGGCGGGCAAGCATGTCCTGGTCGAGAAGCCGATGTGTACCACGGTGGCGGAGGCGGAAGCGATGGTGGCCGCCGCCGATGCGGCCGGCACGATCCTGATGGTCGCCTACATGAAGCGATACGACCCGGCCTATCGCTACGCCAAGGCGCGAATCGACGAGATGACCGACGTCCGCTTCATCCAGGTGAATCACCTCCATCCCGACAACTCGCTCCATGTCGCCGAGTTCAACGTGATGCGCTTCACCGATCTCCCGGCGGATTCGTTCGCCAGCGCCGCCGGCGGCCATGCCCGGCAGGTGGCGGAGACACTGGGCTTTGCCAGTCCCGACGAGCTACCGGCGGCAATGTTGCGCGCTTATACGATCGTGCTGGGCAGCATGATCCATGACATCGGCAATCTGCATGGCGTGTTCGGACCGCCGACCCGGGTGCTCAGCACCGAGATTTGGGCGGACGGGAGCGGGATCACCACCACGCTCGAGTATCCATCGGGGAAGCGCGCCGTCTGCACCTGGATCGATCTGCCCGAGCTTTGGGACTTCAAGGAAACGCTCGAGGTCTATGGCTCGCGGGAGCGCGTCATCGCCGCCTTCCCGACCGGGTTCTCGATCGGGCAACCGTCCACGGTGACGCTGCAGGGGATGGAGGAAGACCGAACCCCATGGCGGAAGGAGTTGAGCTGGCGGGAGAACGCCTTCGAGCGGGAGTTAGAGCATTTCCGGCGTTGCGTGCTGGAGGGGAAGCGGCCGGACACTCCCGGCCGCGATGGCGTACGCGACATCGCCCTGGTGGGCGACATCATCCGGGCATACGTGGATCGGTAGCGGAACGAGGGGGCGTGCAACGTGCCATTCGATGTGTATGACTTTCGCACCGATGTCCGGAACGTCGTCATCATGCCGGACATTCGGTCGAGATTTCTGCGGATGGAGCCGGGGGAAGTCGGCCCACGTCACTCCCATGACCTCGGCCAAGAGGTGTTTCTCGTGCTCGCCGGGCAATGCGAGTTCGAGATCGAGGGTGAGCGCGCGGTGCTGGGACCGGGCCAGATGTGCTTCGCCGCCGCCAACCAGATGCACCAGGTCCGCACCATCGGCGACGAGCCGATGACGATGTACCTCTCGGTGACCCCCCACATCGAACCAACTCATACCTTCTGGAACGACGCCGGCGAGAAGCTGCCGTCCAAGTATGGGAACGCGACCGCGAACGAACGCGCCGCCCGCGCCGAGCCAGCGGAACCGATCTCAGCGCTGATAGCCCGCCAGGTGACGGCGGCAAAGGCGGTTGCAACCGCGGCGACGGCGAACGCCGCGGCTCAGGAGACCCTGTCGGCGGAGTTGGAGCGGGCATTATCGGCGGGCGACGCCACGGCGGCGAAGGCGGCGGTCGACGCCATGTGGGGCACGATGCTGACCGCCTACGAGTCGATGCAAGCCCTCGGCGCGGTGTGGAACGAGGTCGCCGCCACGGTGGCGGAACCAGACCGGCCGGCCGGTTGACGCGCAATGTTGGCGGAAACCTGCTCATCCCTGACGATCTGGAACCGCCGGGGATGAGCGGCTTGGAGTGACGGTTGGTTAGTCGGGAAGGGGAACGGTCAGCACGCGATTCCCCATGAAGTCCGGGATCAGCAGCAAGTTACGGGTGGAATCGTACCCGAGGTCCGCCGGCGAGGCGATGCCGTCCACCACGGTGATCTGCTCACCGTCGGCAGTAATCCGAACAACCGCCATAGCGCCCCAGCTTGAGACCAGCAGGGAACCGTCGTCTAGGGCGATGATGCCGTCCAAGAGGCCGCCCGGCACCTGGGCCACCTCCACCAGCCCTCCATCCGGCTGAATGAGGAAGACATCGCCGGCTTCGGCGAAGCTGACGACGTAGATGTCGCCATTGGCGTTGACCTCGACCCCATTTGGTGTGGCGATGTCAGGAGCCTGGACAAGACTGGTGACCGTGCCGTCGGGATCGATCCGGTAGACCGCGTCGGTGCCGCTCGGCCCCATCTCACCCGCGTCGTCGAGTTGGACGCCCATATCGGTGACGTAGAGCGAATCGTCCGGGCCCGCGGCCAGGTCGTTCAAAAAGGTGGCGCCTGGAATCTCGACGGTGCCGATTGGCGCACCGCTGGTGCGGTCGAAGACCCGAATCACGTCGATGTCGGTCACGTAGAGATTGTCGTCAACAACGGCCATGCCTTTCGGCGCATCCAGATCCACATCGTCGGCCGCGCCATCGATCCAGCGCTCGGCGAACACGTCGCCCTCTGGACTGAGTTGCATAATGAAGCCGTTGTCATCGGCCTCGAATGGATTGCCGTTGATATTTGAGATCAGGTAGATATCGTCTACTTGATCGTAGAGCACCGACTCCGGGGTCTGGAGTCCGATGTCCGCGAAGACGGCACCGCCGGCGACCGGGGAAGCGGCCGGCGTCGCTTCCGGTGTCTGCGCCGCCACTGGCGCCGCGAGGGTGGTCGCAATGAGGGTCAAGGTCGAGGCGATCACGAGAGGTTTCATCCGCACGGTTCAGTTCCTCCGCTGCTGATGGAAAGGGACGTGGCGCTGACGCTTTGCGTATCCGGCATCGCGTTCGGTGCCCGATCTGACCGGCCCTGCTGAACGTGTTCGCACCATCCGGATTGGCAATCATCAATGCCGGTGGTCTCGTTGCAATGTTTGCGCCACCGACTTGGCCACTGGAGGAGCCGGTTCAAGCACGGTGCCGTCGAGCGGGCGGCAGGTTACGGACGGCGGGCGGTGTAGAGCGGCGTCAGCATCGGCCGCTCGACCAGCCCGGCGAACTCGTTGTCCACGATGCGGCCGAGCTCGGTCAAGACTCGCTCGCGGTCCACGGGCGGCAATGTCCGAATGTGGGGAAAGGTGGCGTAAAGGGCTCGCGTTTGGCCGGCGTCAAACGGGTGGGACCAGCGCGTGAGATCGTACGTGGCATCCACGAAACCAGCCCCTTCGAGCTCGGAGAGGCGGGCCTCACGATCGAGGGGAAACGCGGGCTGCCGCGCCGGGGCCCGAAGGTGATCCGGTTCAATCGCGCCCAACAGATCAAGCGTCGCCTCGTGGAACGCGTCGCCCAGCGGATCGCCAAAGACGTTCCACCACATCGCCCACGTGCCGCCTGGGCGTAGAAGTTGAGCGACCTTCTCCAGGGTGGGGGTGGAGTCGAGCCAGTGATAAGCGGTGGCGGCCACGCCAAGATCAAACGATGACGCCGGGAGCTCCGCCTCGGCAAAGGTCGCGACCTGGATCTGGAGGCGACCCGCCGTGGTCGAGCCGTGCGCGGCGAGAAAGTCCGCCAGCCGTGGGTCTGGCTCGATCGCGACGAGCGAGCCGAGGCCACGGGCGAGGAGCTGGCGGCTGGCGATCCCGGTGCCGGGGCCAATCTCGAAGCCGCGTGTCAGCGGGCCGATCGGGCATCGCGCCTGAAGCAGGTCGTAGACCCGAGCCGGATAGTCAGGACGCGCCTGATCGTAGCCGGCCGGATCGATCCCAAAGACTCGTGTCCCGTCGACGCGCGAGGCATCGGCCATAGCCCACCCTCCAAGTCGTGGCCACTTCGCGTCCTGATCGAACCGTGGGTGATGCAACCCTACGGCCGCGCGGTGAGGCGTGCCGCGGCAAACAAGCCCACGACGAGACCCAACCCCAAGACGACGCTGGCCACCGCAACGAGCCACCAGCGGCCGGACCCGCCAACCCGCCGGGCAAGCGCAATCGTGCCGACAATGAGGACGGCCGGCAGGCCCAGAAAGGGCACGATCAGAGCGCCGTTGCCCCGCAGCGACCACCCATCACCACTGAAACCTGACCGCTCGACGAGGACCGTCGCGAGCCAGAGCAGCAGTCCGCCCCCGAGGCCGCCGGCCAGCGCGAGGGCCGTCACTTGACTGAACGCTCGCCAGGTCGTGGTCATCGCGGCTTCGCCGCCACTCCGCGCATCTCGGCTCCGCATTCGCCCCGGAGGCGACGGGGGACGGGGCGCCACGACGTTACTCGGTGACGAGGACGGGGGTGCCGAGGGGGGCCCAGGTGTAGAGGAACTCGGCGACCTCGAGCGGTAGGTTGACGCAGCCGTGGCTCATCCGGTTGCCGAAGTTGTCGTGCCAGTAGGCTCCGTGCAGCGCTTCCGCGTCGAGGCTGAAGTAGAGGACGTTCGGCACGTCCTCGACCCCGTAGGGGATCGAGCCGCGGGGCGGGCCGCCCTTCTCCCCGGCCACCCAAATGACCTCGCCCTTTTCGTTGACGGCGCCGCGCATATCCTCGAGCGGCTTTTTGATCCGGACCCGGAAGTTGCCGGTGCTGGTCTCGTTCGGCTCCAGCCCGGTGCTGACCAGGCTGGTCAGCACCAGCTCGTCCCCCTGGTAGACCCAGATCTGCTGCTCGGAGAGGCTGATCTCGATCCGCTTGGCGCCATCGGCCGGGATGCCCGCCGCCGGCGGCGCGGCGCCATTCCAGAACAGCGCTTCGTCATAGACCGGCACCCCGTTCGCCGCCAGGGGCGTGGTGTCGATGCCGAGGGTGGCGGCCATCTCGGTCGGCAGCGGGGCCAGCCCGACCTCGCCATCCACAAACATCAGGAGCCCGCCCTCGAACCATTGGACCAGCTCGCCGCGCTCACGGATCGGCTGGCTGATTGGGTTCCCCAGGTAGAACGCGCCCTCGTGGCGGACGTACCATTCCTGGAACTCGTCGCCCACGGCCGGCCCCGCCAGGTCGGACGACACCCAGGCGGCGGCGCGGCGATCACCGCCGCCGCCGGCCCGCTTGCCATCTGCCCGGAAGGCGCCGATGTCCTCGTCGAGGGCGACGGGCCCGATCGGCATCAAGCGGAAAAAGGGATCCTCGGTCCAGGTCTGCTCCAGATGAAATTGCAGGATGCCGCGCTCGAAGGCCTGGCTGTAGAGGCCGTTGGTAGCGGCAAACGGCTCCGAGATCGGGTTGCCATAGACCGCGGCGCCGCCCGTGGCCCGCCAGTAATCGACGAACAGCCCGGAAATGGTGTGCCCGGTTTCGGGGATGAAGAACTGATACGTCGATTGACCCAGATCAGACGGGGGCAGCGGCACCGCCGCCAGCGCCTCGGCCGCCGTCTCCGGATTGCTGGCGGCGACGGGTGACGGCGTCATGCCGGCAGTGAACAGCGCCAGCCCTAGCAACGCCGCGCCGGTCAGCCGGTGCCCCCGCACCCATTGTCGAGGCCGGGCTCGATCAATCGTCAAGCAGGTCATATCCATTTCCCCTACCCCATCGTCGCGTCGCGCCCGCTCATCCTGGCCCGCCCTTGCACCTTCCGAGGATAGCATGGGCGCGACGGCTTCGATCACAGCTTCTACCGTCAGGATGCACAAATGCTGCCAACGGCCGCGAAGCGTAGGCAACGCTGCAATCGCCGTCCGCCGAGACGAGCCGGACCACCCAGGGATAGTTGGAATAATATCGGGCTAGAGGAGGCCGCGGGCGTAGAGGTAGGCGAGCACCGTCAACGCCAGGACGATACCGCCGGCGATGGCGACCAGTGCCCGGTGGTCCCTCGATCTCGGCTTCGGGCCTGGTCCTGGCGCCGATACAAGCGGCCCTGGGCTTGCCGCCACTGGAGATGCTGTTGGGCCAGCGGCGAGATTCGATGCTTGGCCGGAACGAGGCGACGCCGGGATCGGGAGCGGGATGAGCGGCGCGGCCGGCATCTCCGCGGCGGCGGGGATGGCGGGGCCATCGACCGCGAGCCGGGGCGCGGGAGCGCCCTCCGGCGTCAGGTGCCGCAGCCAGGGCGGCAGGTCATCTTCCGTGATAAAGCCCATCGGATCGGTGGGCGAAGTGGGCGGGGCCGCGACTAAGCCCGGATCGCCCTCCCGCAGCCACTCGGGCATGGCACGGGCCAGACCGCCGTCCGGGATAGGCGGCAGCGACGCGTTCTCCTGGTCCGTGGCTGGTCGCCGGTGGTTCGGTTGCTGCTGGTCCATGTCGCTGGCTGTCTCTACCCACGTCCCCGAGCGGCGGCGTGATGCCGCGCTTCCTTGCGAGCGAAGGATCGCACAGGCGGCCCGGCGCCTGCCGAACGCGCCGCGCGAGTCCGCATCTGACCAGGGCCGGCAGGACGAAGACGCCCAAGCTACGACAGTGCCGCTATCGTCTGCACGCTTACGTGGGGTCTGGGGTGCCGATCCACTCCAGGATCGGGGTCGGACTCAAGTTCGATGCCTCGGAAGCAAGTTGCAGCCAAAGAAATGTGCTGCTGAGGTAGCCGATGACGATGACGAAAACGACGGCCCCGAGACCTCCCACGAGCGCTTGATGTCCGATACTCCAGCGCTGCTGCCGGGCAACGAACACGACCCATCCAACCAGGATGGCAACAACCAGCACGGCACCGGCAAGGAGCGCGAACCCTGTACCGGTTCCTGCCGTGTCTTCCACGCATCACCTCCCGAACCGGGGCTCAGTTCACGTCCCACCTGATCATTGGTGCCTACCGAACGCTTACCGGTCCGGCTAGGGAGTTGGAGTGCTGTGCTGTGGAAGCTCATAGCTGTAGTCGAGGAGATAGCGATCGTCAACCTCGGCGAAGACCATCAAGGCCCGCCTGTCGTCAATCTGGGTCATCGCGCTGACCCGGCCATCCGGTAGCTCCCGCACGTCTTCGACGGATACTAACTTTGCCTGCTGGCCCGGCGGAAGCAGCGGAGTTGGCGACGCCAGGCGGGTGACTTCCTCCGCGCTTCCGACACCTCCCCAGAACGAGATCCGGTAACTCACGGTGTAGAGTGCCATGAGCCGCGGCAACTTCCCAGCGTTGACGCACGCGACTAGTTCCCTCGCCGTAGCGGTGACCTCGTCCACGATAGCCAGGTCGGCTGGCGTGCCTCCAGCCGGCGGCTCCGGTGTCGCCGCGGGGGTTCCAAGGGCAATTGACACGGTCGCTCCTGTCGTCTCACTAAGCGCGATCAATTCTTCGGTGGAGAGCGGCGCCACCCGGCACTCATCTGCATCGACAGCGCCGGGTGTCGCGGCCTCCTGGACGGCAGCCACGGCGGCCGTCGGACCAAGGACGCCGTCGCGCTCACTGACCACCGGGACAACCAACAGGATGAGCATGATTGCGAGACTGAGACCGCTACCAATCCCCACCAGTCGTCCGAAGCCGATCACGGTGAGTGGCACCCGTACTGGCTTCTCGCAGAGGCGCGTCACGCCGATCCGAGTTGCCGTGGTGTCGATGATCAACCTGTTGCGGTCGGGCGACGATGGGAACCTCATCGTTGTTTTGCTCCTTTCCTATTTTCTTTTCGGTCGGAGAACGGAAAACGACACCGGCTTCATTAGTCAAATCGTCGACGGGACCCGCGGCAACGGCAGTTCAAGAAAGCAAGTACCGCCTAGTCGCTGGTCAACCGATCAAACGATGCTTACTCGAGGGTGATCCCGCGACGCCCGTTTGCACGCCCTCACCAAACGGGTGTCGGCCATGTGCGCTGGGGGACTAGCATGAGGCATAGCCGCTGCCCCGGTACTGACAAGTGCAGATGACGCCGTCGGTCTCAAGATACGGGATTCCGAGGCAAACGGTAAGTTCTTCGTCCTGTCGACAGCACCCTCGACCTTTGCATGGCGAGAGAGACATTTCGTCACAGGCTTCCGCAATTTTGGTTTTTGCGATGTCGCGGGCGTCGACCAAGAACCAGGTCAGCCCAGGACCCGACGTCGCATGAGCATAATTGTCGAAGCAGCGCACTTGACTGGTCGTGATTTCGTCGCTAGCCCCCGCGGTGGAGGATCCTCGCGCGCGGCGACGCGATGGCGCCAGATCGGCGAGGATCGCAAACCCGGTTCGGAACTCTTGGCGAGAACCGCGGAGGACTCGCTCCGATCCCGGGCTGACTTCCCAACGGTTCCGCCGCCGATTGCGAACGCCGCTCGTTGCCCGGCCGTCTCCATCCGACCCCGCGAAGGTGCCCCGCTCCAGGTTAACTGCCAACTGTAAACGATCTCGGCGGAGGCTTAGGACGAACGAGCCGGTCGTCCCGCCGTTGGAAAAATTGATCTCCGCTTGGCCCGACAGCTTGCGATCCCTGTGCTCGAACATGACTGTATATCCCGAGCCTTTCTTCCTCACCCGCCAGCGTCGAATACCGGCCTTGCGTGAATGTTTGCCTGGCTTGTTCCTGCCTTGAGCTTCGAATTCGGCGGATTCATTGTCGTCACCCTGGGCCTGAACCGTTCCCGGGCCAGGGCCGAGCAGGATCGCGCCGGCCAATCCAGCGCCCACGGCCGCGCCGTGCTTGACGAATCCACGCCGGGATTGTTTCGCCGAGATAAGGGGGACTTGCGCTTCGGCTACCAACTGGGCAACGCACCAGGCCCGGCGTGGGCCGAGTAGGCCGAGGAGGCGGGTGCGAAGGGGGAGGCCGGTCGAGACGCGGATGATGTCGCCATCAGTTTCGAGGAGGGTTGGCTCCCAGCGCCAGCCGGGGCGGCCGCGGTTCAGCGCGTCCTGTATGAACGGCTCGTGTAAGCCGCGCACGGCGAGGATGCCATCGGTTTCGCGAGCGATGTCGATTGCGAGGCTGGAACATGCGGCGCAGGCGGAGTCGAACAAGAGATAGCGGGCCATCAGGCCGCTCCTTTCACGACACGACGACGGGTCGAACTCCGGAGTCGGGTTCAAGATTGCGTTGTTCGCTTCGCCATGGCAGGACAGTTCCTTATCTGGATTTTATGTTGGCGAGCGAGTGCCGTCATGAGTTTCGCTAGCGAAATTTATCCCAATGCGGAGCATTCAATCGTGACATGTAGCGTGTACGACGATCTCTTCCCGGCGGTGCGGCCGTGTCGGTCAATTGAATGCCGCGATCGTCGGCAGTGCGGCTTGGGATCTGTACCAACTCGGGGTCGGGCGGGGTCAGGGCCGCGGGGCGGCGGTGTCGAGCCAGATGGTGACGGGGCCGTCGTTGACGAGGGAGACGGCCATCGTGGCGCCGAAGCGGCCGGTGGCGACCGCGAGGCCGAGGGCGCGTAGGGCGGCGGCGAAGCGGTCGACGGCGGGGCTGGCGATGGCGGGCGGGGCGGCCCGCGGGTAGCTAGGGCGGCGGCCTTTGCGGGTGTCGGCGTAAAGGGTGAACTGGGAGACGACGAGGATGCCGACCGGCTCGCCGCTGGCCAGCAGATCGAGGGCGGATCGGTCCATCCGCCCCGCGGCGTCGTTGAAGAGGCGCAGGTTGGCGATCTTGGCGGCGAGGTGGTCGATCTCGCGATCGCGGTCATCATGCGTGATCCCGATCAGGAGGAGCAGGCCGGGGCCGATCGCGCCGGTGATCTCGTCGTCAACCGTGACCGCGGCCTGGCTGACCCGCTGCAGGAGCACCCGCATGCCGCCTACTCGCTCCCGGCGGCACGGACATCGTCGGTCCGCGAGGTGGGGATGGCCATGATGTTGGCCGTGGCCAGGGCGGCGATGCCTTCGCCGCGGCCGATGGCGCCCAGACCCTCGTTGGTTGTCGCTTTGACGCTGACCGCGCCCTCGGGCAGGCCCAGGCAGCCAGCGATAGCGGCGCGCATCGCCGGCACATGGGGACTGAGCCGCGGCGCTTCGGCGATCACGGTGGCGTCGATATTGGCCGGCCGGTAGCCGGCGGTCGCCAGCAGCCGGACGACCCGCCGCAGCAGCTCCCGACTGTCCGCGTCTTTGAAGGCGGGAGCCGACGGTGGGAAATGCTGGCCGACGTCGCCGAGGGCGGCGGCGCCGAGGAGGGCGTCGGCAATGGCGTGCAGGAGGACATCGGCATCGGAGTGCCCCAGCAAACCAACAGGGTGCGGGATCTCGACCCCGCCGAGCAGCAACCGCCGGCCGGCGGCGAAGATGTGGGTGTCGTAGCCGATGCCGGTGCGGATTGATGATGCCGGGGCTTGCATTGCCACGATGCCTTCCGCCAGGTGCAGGTCGCCGGGGTGGGTGATTTTGAGGTTTGTGGCGGAGCCGGTGACGACCGCGACCGGCAGCCGCAGGGCCTCGAACAAGCCCGCTTCGTCGGTGATCGCCCCATCATGCGGCGCGGCGATGACCTCGAGCAGCAGCGAGCGGCGGAACACCTGCGGCGTTTGGGCCGCCCACAGCCCGGCCCGGTCCACCGTGGTCTCGATCAGGCCGTCACGTACCCGCTTCAGGGTATCCGGCACCGGGATCGCGGCAATGGCGGCGCCGTGCTCGATGGCGGCGGCGATGCACTGGTCAAACAAGTCGGCTGATGCCAGCGGCCGCGCCCCATCGTGGATCGCGACATAGTCCATCGCCGGCGACACCGCGGCGAGCCCCAGCCGGACCGAATCGTGCCGGAGCGCCCCGCCCGCCACGACCGCGATCGGCTTGTGCCAGCCGCCGGCGGCAAGCAGGTCGCCCGCCTCGGCCCGGATGTGGACGCCGGCGACGAGGACGATCTCGGAAATCGAGGCGGCCGCGTCCAGCGTATCGAGCACATGGGCGAGCACCGGCCGGCCGGCCAACGGCAGCAAGACCTTGGCGGGAACGCCAACCCGCTCACCCCGCCCGGCGGCCACCACCACGGCGGCGGTGCGGGGCACGGCATCGGCGTCGTGCGGCGCTGGAATATACTCCGCGCTGAGCCGCCCAGAGGGCACCCGGAACGTCCTTTCCGGACTGAGAGCGCGGAAGCGGGCCGCGACCCGAGGCATCGCCCGCGAAACGCGGTAACGCGACCGGCGGCGGACCTTTGGCCATTTCACGCCGCGATCCAGGGCCGCCGCGAGACGCCGGCCGGAATGCCTAGCGCGGCTCGACCACCAGGCGCATCGCGGTGCGGTCCTCATTCTCAATGGTGACGTCGATGAAGGCCGGCAGGCAGACCGCCTCGATCCCGGTTTCGCGGAGATAATCGCGGGCGATGGCGACCGCCTTCACCGCCTGGTTGGTGGCCCCGGCCCCGATCGCCTGGACCTCGGCCCGGCCGGCCTCGCGGACCACGCCGGCGATGGCGCCGGCCACCGCGCTCGGCCGTGACCGGGCGGAGACTTTCAGCACTTCGCCGGACTGCCCATTGCGGGTCGGGGTCGGGGTCGGGGTCTCGGCCGGCTCTTCCGCCTCGACGAACGTTTCCGTGACGACGTTCTCCACCACGGTCGTGGCGGCCACATACCCATTATACGACGACGAAGCAGGCGCTGGCTCCATCGCTGGCGCCGCCGCCCAGGCCGGGGCATGGGGCCGCCGCTCGGGCTGATCCTGGACCGGCGCCGGCGGGGCATCCGGCTCGGATTCCGGGGTGCGGTCGAACTCCTCCGCTACCGCCGAGTGGACCGCTGACGACGCCGGGGCGTCCTCCTCCCGTGGTTGCTCGTCGTCGGCATCGGGCGGGAAGCTGGTCTTGAACGGATCGATCTTGATGTCGCGCAGGTCGAGCTTGCTGAAAAAACGGTCCACGATCGGGTTCCCCCTTGGCGGTGATGACGATTAGCGGCGGCCGCGCGGTGCGGTGTCGCTCGGATCATAGCGGTCAACGCGGCGGACCGCTCGACACGTGCCGTGGTCGGCGTCCAGCTCGACGAGGACCGCGTTGAAGCCAATGGGACCATCGGCCACGGGGACTCGTCCTGGACGGTGGGTCAGAAAGCGGCGCACGGTCGGCTCGATCGCCGAACCGATGATTGAGTCACGCGGCCCGACCATCCCGAGATCGGTTACATAGGCGGTCCCCCCTGGTAGCACTCGTTCGTCCGCGGTCGGCACATGCGTGTGGGTGCCGACCACGGCGGCCACCCGGCCGGCCAGATACCAGCCCATCGCTTGCTTCTCCGATGTGGCCTCGGCGTGAAAGTCTACGACAACCAGCGGTCGCCCCGCGGTGGCCTCGCCCGCGCCGGCCGCCGGCGCCAGCAGCAAGAGAAAGGTATCCATCGCCCGGAACGGGTCATCCAGCGGCGACATGAAGACCCGCCCGAGCAGGCTGACAACGGTCACCTGGTGCCCCTTAACCGTCAGCGTACAGGCTCCCCGGCCCGGCAGCTCGGTCGGAAAATTCAAGGGCCGGAGCAGGCGGAGATCATCGTCGGCGAGCGCTTGCTCGATATCGGGTTGGGCCCAGACATGGTTGCCGGTGGTGAGGATATCGACCCCGGCATCGCGCATCTCGCGCGCGGTGCGGATGCCGACGCCGCGGCCGCCGGCGCTATTCTCGGCATTGGCGACGACGAGATCGGCGCCAAGCTCCCGGCGCAGCCCGGGCAGGATCCGGCGGAGCGCCTTGCGGCCCGGGGCGCCGACGATGTCGCCGACGGCGAGGACCCGGATCGTGCTGCCGTCGTCATTGTCGGGCTCGCCGCCGGCGGCGAGCCCGGGCGATGGCGCGGCCGGGGCCGGGCTAGCGGGCATAGTCGACCGCGCGAGTTTCGCGGATCACGGTAACCTTGATCTGGCCGGGGTATTCCAGGCTTTCCTCGATCTTCTTCGAGACGTCGCGGGCCAGGCGGGCGGCGCCGAGGTCGTCGATCGACTCGGGGTGGACCAGGATGCGGACCTCGCGGCCGGCCTGGATGGCGAAGCTCTTCTCAACCCCATCGAAGGAGTTGGCGACGCCTTCGAGCGCTTCGAGCCGCTTGATGTAGGTTTCGACCATCTCCCGCCGGGCGCCGGGCCGGGCGCCGCTGATGGCATCGGAGGTGGCGACGATGAAGGCTTCCACGGTCTGCGGCTCCTCCTCACCGTGGTGGGCCGCGATGGCATGCACGATCTTGCTGGAGCGCCCCAGCCGCTTCGCGATATCGGCCCCGATCAGGGCGTGCGGCCCCTCGACCTCATGGTCGACCGCCTTGCCGATGTCGTGGAGCAAGCCGGCGGTCTTGGCGACGTTGACATCGGCCCCGATCTCGGAGGCCAGGGCGGCCGCGATGAGCGAGGTTTCGAGCGAGTGGGCCAGCACGTTCTGGCCGTAGGAGGTGCGGTATTTTAAGCGGCCGAGGAGCTTGATCAGATCGGGATGGAGGCCGGGCACGTTCGCCTCGTAGGCGACCTTCTCGCCCTCTTCCCGCATCACTTGCTCGAGCTCAAGCCGGGTCTTGGCCACGATCTCCTCGATCCGGGTGGGATGGATGCGACCATCCTGGAGGAGCTTGCCCAGCGCCCGGCGGGCGACCTCGCGCCGGACCGGGTCGAAGGCGGAGATGGTGACCGCTTCCGGCGTGTCGTCGACGATCAGGTCGACCCCGGTCGCCTGTTCCAGGGCGCGAATGTTACGCCCCTCACGGCCGATGATGCGCCCCTTCATGTCGTCCGAGGGGAGGGCGATCACGGAAATGGTCGTCTCGGCCACGTAGTCGGAGGCGATCCGTTGGATCGCGGTCGCCAGCACCTCGCGGGAGCGACGGTTGGCGACGTCTTGGATCTCTTGCTCGATCTCGTGCAAGCGGCGGGCGCCCATTTGGCGGGCCTCGACCTCGACCTCCTGGACCAGCTCGTGCTTGGCCTCGTCGGCGGTGAGGCCGGCCACCCGCTCCAACTCGGCCAGGCGGCTGCCCTTGACCTCATCGAGCTCGGCCTGGACCTGGCTTTTGGTCTCGTCGATGGCCGCTTGCTGGCGGCCCCGATCCTGGTCCCAGGCGTCACGCTGCCGGGAAAGATCGGTTTGGGCCTTGCGGACGGCGTTGTCCCGTTGATCGAGGACGTTGGACTTTTGATCGATTTGCTCTTCTTTTTGCTCGATCCTCCGTTCGATCCGTTCGATCTCTTTGCGGCGCTGGGTCAGCTCGCGATCCAAATCGGCGCGGAGGCGAATCGCCTCATCTTTCGTCTCGAGGGCGGCGTCTCGACGTCGGGTCTCAGCCTGTTCCAGAACCCGGGCCGCTTCCTGCTGCCGAAGATGCAGTTGGGAATTGGCTCGTCCTTCTAGGTGCCATTTCGTCGCGAAGAACGTGGCGACAGCGACGAGGACCAACGCGAGGGCGCCGACGAGGAGCACAAATGGTTCCACCGGCGTACCCCTATCTGCTTCGCTGACTGGTTCATTCCTCACCCAACCCAACCGTCGGGTGCAGCGTTAACCGTTAACAGAAGTGCCCGTGCCCGATCCCATCACCGGCCGCTACCCGAGTGGCATCCAACGCCGCCGGTGCCCGATCCCATCACCGGCCGCTACCCGAGTGGCATCCAACGCCGCCGGTGCCCATCTGATCACCCACGCGCACTTCTTCGCTAGCGATGATACGGGGTAGCGCGACCGGGCGTCAACATGGGAGGGCGAGCCTGCCACGCCCGATCTTGGCGCACTGACGCCAAAAATGAGCCATTTCGGCGGTCCGGCGGGGGTCGAGATTGGGCTGCCCGGCCCGGTCGCCGGCGCTCGCCGCCACCGCCACGGGCTGTCGCCAGCCGGCACCCCAAGGCCGGCCCGGCGTTAACAGTGCGCCAGCCCCGGCGCCTAATGTTGGGGTTGCTGGTGCCGGTGCCGGCGGCAGACGGCGCGGCCGCGTCCGGCCGGGGCTAGGACGGCTCCGTGTCGTCGCGATCGCGACGTCGCCGCTCGAGCTTGTCGACGAGCCGGGAAAGACCCTTGGCGGAGAGATCGAGCGCCTTGGTGGCGACCTCTTCCGCCGCCGCCGCCACCGGCTTCAGGCGCTCGCCAAGGTCCTTGGCAATCTCATCCGCGCTCCGCTCGCGCTCCGGCCCGCCGCCCGCCGCGCTCGCCCCCGCCGCGCCCGTGGCGCGGTGCCCGGT
>JALZJP010000198.1 GCA_030859715.1 Chloroflexota bacterium | reverse complement strand
CGGGCCGAGCGGTCCGCGCCAGATCGAGCGCCGTCAGCCCATCGCCAGCGGTGAGCACCTCGTACCCTTCACGACTCAGGTAGCCGGTGAGGAGTCGCACCAGGGGAGGCTCGTCGTCGACCAGCAGAATGCGCGACCGCGCGGGGATCGGGCTCCCCTCCGCCGATACGTGAAGCCGGTTATGGTCTGGCGATACTTGCTTGATGCTCCATCTTCTCGTCACCGTAGTCGCCTACCATCCAAACCAGGCACTCTTCGGAAGCGTCGCGACGGAAGCGTGGACTTATTGGCCCGCGCGCTGCTCTGTTCAATGACATACTACGGCCCCTCGAAGAGGACTCCTGTCCTCTTCGAGGGGCCGTGTGTTGGCTACTTCTTAACCGGATAGCCGGCCTCGCCCATCGCTGATTCAATATGCGCGATAGACACGCGGTTGGGATCGAATGAGACATCGACTTTCGTGGTCGTTGCGTTGGCGGTGACAGTACTGACACCCGTCAGGCCGCCGATGGCGCCCTGCACCGTCGCCACGCAGTGCTCGCACGAAATGTCCGGCGCCGTCAGTGTAATCTGCTCAAGCGTACTGCTCACTTGTTCTTCCTCCAGTTGTTGTTGAGACTGATCATACCGTCGGTGGGTACGGTCGTTTGGGCATCATACCCCTCTAGGGTAATAGGGTCAAGTCGCCAAAAAGCCACGAGTTCAGGTGTGTCCGTGTAACGCGGCTCGCTCCTTTCACAACATTCGACAAACCGGGGCCGGGCGGCAGCGTTACCGCCCGGCAGCTGGCTACTCATACCCGCGGAGCCGGTTGTAGTCGGCAATCTGCGCGGGCGTCAGCATCTGCGCCGTCTGCAGATGCGCCAGCAGATGGGCGGCGACCAGCTCGCCTTCGCGCCCAAACACGTCCGCGATCCGGCCGGGCAGGTCCGTCTCGGTCAGCGTGCTGGCTCGAAAATCCGCCTCCAGCACTTGTTGGGCGGCGAGATAGCGCGCTCCGGCCGGGATCACCGCCGCCCGCATCTCGTCGAAGATGGCCTGGACTTGGGTGTGCTGGACGGATGACAGGCCGAGCTCGTCCGCCATGGTCAGAACGTGGCTGGGTCCGGGGACGCCGTTGAGCTCGGCCGGGAGGGCGAAGCCCGCCCCCTCGCCGCGCTCGATCTGGCCTATCTCCTCCGGGGTCAGGGCGCGAATCGGCGCCGCTGGGTCGTAGCGATCGGCGTAGGGCGAATCGGTACTCGGAGTGCCGCCGGTATGGCCGGCGGCTTGGTCATGCTGAGCGCCGGGAGTAGCATCTTGGGCGACGGCGGTTCCCAAAAGGCTGGCGACGAGTAGAGCGCCGAGGGAGAGAACCGAAAGGGAGGTCTTCAAGCGCGGCGCGACGGCTCCGCGACGCCGCCGTGCTTGCCGCGCCGAGATGGGGTCATCGGCGACGGTCCGCGGACGGGACTCCAGTTCGGTTTTCATCTCGCCGACGGGGTCGAGGGCAATGATTCGCTGCGCGTTGGACATCGTGTTGAACTCCCGTTTGTTGCTTGTGTGTACGGCGCGAGCGGCCACTCGCTACCGTACAACTATCGACGATTTGGGTAAACCTCGGGCAAAAGACCAAGCACGTTCCAGCCACGATCGGGAAAGCCGGTGGTCGCCGCGACCCGGGCCGAAGGGGCGTTCTCATGGTCGTGGAGGTAGAGCGGCACCGCTCCCTCGGCCAGCACCCGGCGTGCTGCCTGGGTGACGAGCGCCCGCGCCAGCCCCTTCCCCCGGTGGGCCGGTTCCGTGCCGACCGCGAGCTCGTGGCCGTGGGCGTTGTGGCGTTTAATCCCGACGCCAGCCGCCACCCGGCCTCGCTCGTCCCAGGCGACCAAGACGCCGCCGTTGAACTGGCGCAGCCAGGGCGGCAAGCGGGGATCACGGCGGTCGACCCATTCGCCAAGCCGAGCCAACGCGGCCGGAGCGGCGGACCATCGGAACGCGGCGCGGGTCAAGGTGAGCTCCGGCCGGCCGAGCGCGGCCGGCACCGCGGTGGTGGCGGCCGGCGAGCGGAGCGCGGCCAGTACCCGCGCCGGGTCGAGTGCCGCAGGGTCGGGCACGATCGCGGGCGAGAGGGACAGAACGGTCCCCGCCGGGCTCTCGACGCCGAGGCCGGGCCAGACGCCGCCATCCCACCCCGGCTCGTCGCGGCCGGGCCAGACGACCAGCTCCAGGTCGCGAGTGGGCGGCCACGCCCCAAGCCAGGTCCGCAGGTGAGCTTCCAGCCGGCAGCCGACCTCGCTTGGTTGAACCAAAGGCAGTTGTCGGGTGGCAGGACCTGGAGGCCATGCCGGTGGACGCGGTGGCGCCGCCATCGGAGCCAACGAGGCACTCACTGTTCAGCTCCCCGCTGCCGGGGACGCGTCGCCAGGGCGCACCTTGTTCAGGTAGTGGCGAGGGTCGTCTTCGAAGGCGTTCAGGCACATCAGGCTACAGAAGGAGTAGACCTTTCCCTGGTATTCGCTGCTGTGCTTGGCGATGGTTGGATCAACCTCCATCCCACACACCGGGTCCTTCGCCATGGTCGTTGATTGCTGATCAGTCATTGCGATCGCCTCCGTTCGTAACTTGCTCTTGGTCCGTCATCCGCTACCGCACCTCGACCGTGAAGGGCGCGGTCACCACCCGGCCGTCCTGGCTGAACTGGGCCCAGATCTTGTAGCGGCCAGGGTTGGGGAAGACGTGCTCAACCTCGACCTCCGGCCCAAACGC
>JALZJP010000131.1 GCA_030859715.1 Chloroflexota bacterium | reverse complement strand
TCCGGCGGCGCCAGGACGGCAATCGAGGTCATCATCGCCATCCAGAAACCACACGATTTCAGCCTCGATAACCCGCGGCTCGCCACTCATCTCCAGACGAGCCCGGCTGAACCAGTTTCGTAGCCGGTTCGCGGCGAGACGGTCCAGCTCGGGGAGGTCATCGGTCAGCAGGATCAGGGCCGGATTGGAGACGCCGCGGATGATCGCTTCCGGTGGGTGATAGTCGTTCATCGCGTGCAGCAGCGGTCCGAAGGCGTTGGCGTGACGGCGCATCGCGGCCGCCCGCGGTTTCGGCAACGTCGTCCGCCAATCGGGGCCAAAGCGAGATCCATAGAAGCGATCCAAGGCGCGATCGCTTGATCCCTTGTTGGCAAGGTCGGCGATCGTGGCGGCCTCCTCCCGCGCGTCAGCCGCCGCGGCGCGGACCTCGGGGTCGGCATCGTCCCGCACCAGACCCGGCAGATACGGATCGATCATAACGAGTCTTTCAACACGATCCGGTGCGACCAGGGTGAGATCGAGCCCGATCGTGGCGCCGAGGCCGATTCCAATCACATGAACTTGGTTGTGCTCTCCCGCATCGAGGATCGCCAGCACGTCGAGCGCCAACTCGGCGATGGACGCCCGCAACCCCGAGACCGCCGCGCTGGCGCCATGACCGCGGGCGTCGGGTGTTATCACCCGGAATCCGGTGCTCGTCATGGCATCCCGGATGCCGTGCATCGACATCCGGTCGGCCAGGAGATCGTGCAAGAGCAGCACCGCCCGCTCACCGTCGTCACTCACCGTGTAGGCAAGCCGGGCAATGCCACGCCGGGCAAAATGGATCGGCCTCGGCGGCCGCAGCGTTCCCTGGGGCTTCATCGCACTCTCCATCACTCGTCCGGCTTCGGCGTCGCCCGCGGCGCGGACCCCGGTGAGGCGAGCGGCGTCCCCATAACCGGCGTCGCCGCGGCCCCGGTGAGGGGCGTGGCGCCGGGCGTTGCCACCAGCGGCGTGCCATCACCTACCGGCGTCCCCCGCGCCACCGGCGTGGCCGGCAACGCCACGATCTCCGGCAGATCGTCGCCCAGCGCCGACCCCGATCCGAGCAAAGCCAGGAGAAGCCCCGTTCCGCCCACCCACCAACCAACGGCCGAAAACGCCGGAGCGGCCGGCAAGCGGCGCGGCAGTTGCCGGAGCAGCGGCCAGTACCGAATGGCGAACCGCGACCCTTTCTGCCAACTAAGCCCCGCCCCAACGCTGACGCCACACGCCATCACCAGGACGAGCGGCAGATAGTAGCGCGCATAGTCCGAACGTAACCCAAGCAGGATGACGCCCGCCTGGCCAATCACCAGGATGAGCGGGATCAGGTAACGGCCATCGCGACGCCGGCACAGGGCGAGACCAGCCAGCAGCAGCAGGCCGGCGCCGCCGGCGACCAAATCCGCACCCTGCAACCAGTCCGCGATCCGGCCGGAACCGGAGTAGTCGCCTCCAAGCCGGTCCCCAACCCGCCGCGCGGCCTCGAGCCGGCTATCAACCGCGACCCCGGTCCAGTTCTCCCCCTGCCGCGCCATTTCCTCGACCCGAAAGGTGAAGAGCCCGGCCGTGCGCCCGATCGGGTCCGGCCAGAGATAGGGATAGGCGGCGACGAAGACGATCGCGGCAATGGCGGGAATGGCGAGCAGGAACCAGGCGAGGCGTCGGTTGGTGACGGCCGGATCGGTCGCCCCATCGGCCAAGCTCGGGGCTAATGCTGCCGACCTGAGCTCACACCACCCAGCGGGTACCCGGATGACGCCGGCTAAGCAACGACCGTTATCGTTGAAATAGCCGAAAGTCCGAGTGTTATGTCGAGCATCCTGACGCCGCGGGTGGGACGTAGCCCCATTTATGGGGGTTTGTGAATTCAGCTCGGCGGCTTTAGCCCCGAGCTTGGCGACGATGGGATCCGGTTCCGAGCTCCATCGTTGTCTCAGCCGGCTCCTCAGCATCACGAAACCAAGCCCCGCCAGCGGTAGCGACAGCAGGAGCGGGCTGAGCTTGGTCGCCCCGCCAAGCCCCAGCGCGGCGCCCAGGACGAGGGCCGATCCCCACCCCGGTCGCTCTCCCAGCCGGCAGCCGGCCAGCAGCGCCACCGCCAGCAGCAAGACGAGCAGCGCATCGGAGAGCGCCTGGCTCGCGAGCATAATCATCAGGGGATGGGAGCCGAGCAGCAGGCCGCCGGCGACGCCGCCCACCCGGTTCGTCAGCCGGGCGCCAGCCAGGTAGACCACGGCCACGGCCAGGGCGCCAACCATCGCGTTCGCGCGACGCCCCGCCGTCAGATCGGCCGAGCTTGCCATGTTGCCCCGTGCCCGGTTCCAGGCGGCGTCGTGCCGGAAGTCCCAGACACCATTCGTGTCGAGGTCCCGGCCCTGGACCAGCAGACCGGCGCCCATCAGGTACGAGCCGAGGGGAGGCTGGCCCCGCGTCAGGTAGCCCTCCGCCCAGGTGGGGCCGAACGGATCAGTAAGGTCGGACACGTAATGGGCGCGGTTCAACCATCGCGTTTCATCCGGGTGAAACGGGGAATGCTCGACCGCGCCCAGGTTCTGGACCAGGGCCAGCAGGAACACGCCGCTGGCGATCAGCCAATTAAGCATCGTGCCGGCAGATCATGCCCGCAGCGTGCGGGGCGGCAGCTCCGACGCGAGCGCCGGGGCCGACGCCGGGCCGGACACGCCGCGCCGGGCCGTGGCCCAGGCGTGAACGGTCTCCCAGACCTGGCCGGCGAACAGCCCGCCGCAGATCGCGGCCACGATCAGCACCGGCAGCAGGTAACGGGCAAAATCGGCCCGCATCCCAAGCACGACCGCCGCCACCTGCGCCCCGAGGACCGCGGCGGCGAGAGCCCACGGGCTGCCGAGTCCATGCTTGATGACCAGGTAGAGGAGGATGAGGGCACCCGCCAGCGCGAACAGGAGATCGATCCCGCCGGGCTCCCAGGCCACCCCGAGCCAGCTCGCCACGGCGGCGGCCACCTCGGTCGAGGTTGCATCGCGATCGCCCAGCCAGTAGCCGATGCGGCCCAACGCCGCCCCGGGGGTCGGAACGTCCAGGGCCGACCAGATTTGACTCTGGCTCTCCATCTCCTGACTGCGATACGCGAAGAGGGTCAGCGAACGATCGATCGGCGCCGGCCAGAGGTAGGGATAGATTGCGACAAACGTGGCGAAGGCGATGGCCGGCAGCGGGATCAAGCGCCACCCGACCGCGGCCAACCGCCGCGCCTCGGCCCCGCTCGTCCGGGTCGCGCCCCAAAGCAGCGCTACCCCGAGCATGGCCAGCGGTTGGGCGATCAGCAGTGGGCTCAGCTTCGTGGCCCCGCCCAACCCCAGGAGCACCCCCAGCAGCGTCGCCCGCCACCAGGTTGGATGCTTGGCCAGGGCGATCGCGGCCAGCGTCGCCCAGACCACGAGCAGCCCGAGCAGCGCGTCCGACCCCGCCAGGCTGGCGAGATAGATCGAGAGGGGATGGGGAATCAAGAGCAGGGCGCCAATCACGCCGGAGACCCGGTTGCGCAACTGCTGGCCGATGAAATAGACGCCAACCACGATCAGAGCACCGATCACGGCATTGGTCTGCCGGGCGGCGGTATGGTCCTCCGGCGACGGCATCCGCCCATGCCGGACATTCCAGGCTTCGCTGAAGTGGAAGCTCCAGAAGTCACCCGTCTCAACGTTGTGACCCTGCAGCAACAGTCCGAGACCCGTCACGTATGAGCCGAACGGCGGCTGCCCCTGAGTCAGGTCCTGATCCATCCAGTAGGCGCTGAGCGGATGCAACGCCTGCTCGATAAACCGGGCGCGGTGAATCCAGCGCGCCTCGTCCCGATGGAAATCGGTCGTCGGCACGTAGGCCACGTTTTGCCAGAGCGCCAGCGCGAACAAGACGATGGCGATCGCCCAATCTCGAGTGGGGCGGAGCACGAGCGCGTTCTCCCAACTGGAGCCGGACCCGACGCCTCCGGGCGATTGTCGAGCCGGGAGCGTCAGCCAGCCGCGCGGACGCGGGCATAGCTGGGAGTCTACTACGATCCCGCCCAACGCTCCGGTCAGGCACCGGTTTGAGCGCGATCGGAACCGCCTTCGCCGCCTCGACGGCCTTTCCGGCGATACGCCGCACGGCGATGTCCGCTACGAGTACCGGCTCGTTGCTAGGGTTTGGAGGCCAATGGTTCAACCCTGTCCAGCGGAACGCGCGGCCCTCACTCCTGCCAAACCCGTAGCGCGGCTTGATCGCCGGCCACTTCGAGGCGGACTCGCCACGGTTTGAGGCGCATGATGGAAAGATGCGGAAAATCGTAGCTACCGAACATCGCCTCGGTGTCGTAGCCAAGCGGCTCTGGCACCGTTGCCGTCAGTTCCCAGAATTGCCGGCGCGTCTCAGGGTCGTCGATCCAGTCGGCCACGCATTCGGCGTAGGCCGGTTTCAGGTGGTCACAAACGTAGGCCAGCGAGACGTAGGGATTGCGGGCAATATCGTCCGCTTTTGGTCCGACCCGCAGGGACGTTACGTAGGCGACGGGCCCCTGCCAGATCGGATGGACGACCCGGGTTCGAGGCCGCCCATCGGACCCGACGGTCGCCAGGTCGCACCAGACCATCCGGTGCGCTCGTTCCACGAACTCCGGTTCGATTTCGGCGAAAGTGGCAACTCGCACGCATCTGCCTCCCGCGGCTCGCGACAACCAAAAGCATAGTGCAGAATGGCTTTGCCACGTCTGTCGGATAATGATAGCGGGGTCCGGCGCTCATCGACGAGAAGCTCGATTGGTAGACGAATGGAGGTCTCACCCATGGCAGTCCAAGCGCTCGATCAGCAGGATGGATTCTCGCTTGAACGGCGAGCGGTGCTCAAGGCGGCGGCGGCCATGGCCGGCGCGGCGGCGCTCACGCCCGTAGCCGCACTGGCCCAAGCCGACCGCGACTACGGCCCAGACGCGCCACCCGTCCACTACCCCGACCCGGATGTGGTGTCGGTCACCCCGGCCTTTGACCAGTATCGAGTCGGCAACTCCGCGATCCAGCGCCTCTGGACCGGCGGCCTCTGGTTGGAAGGGCCGGCCTGGAACGGGGTGGGCCGCTACTTCCTCTGGAGCGACATTCCCAATAACATCCAATTGCGCTGGCTGGAGGACGATGGTCACGTCAGCGTTTTCCGGAGCCCGTCCGGGAACAGCAACGGCAACACCTTTGACTGGGAGGGTCGCCAGATCTCCTGCCAGCATGGCGAGCGTCGCGTCGTGCGCTACGAGCATGACGGCTCGGTCACGGTGCTGGCCGGTACCTTCGAGGGGCAGCCGTTCAACTCGCCCAACGATGCCGTCGTTCACCCGAACGGTAGTATCTGGTTCACCGATCCGCCTTACGGCACGATGTTCGCCGGCGGCTACGAGGGAAATCCCGGTGAGCTCTACCACCCGAACGCCGTCTACCGGATCGATCCCACCGGCAGCGTGGAGCGGGTCACCGACGAGCTGGGCGCCCCCAACGGGCTCTGCTTCTCGCATGACTACGAACAGCTCTACGTGGTCGACACCGGCGCCGGGGAAGCCGACATCAAGGTGTTCGAGGTGGTCGATGAGGCCGAGCTGACGAACGGACGACAGTTCACGGACATGATGATTAACGGCAAGAACGTTGGCCCCGACGCCGTGCGCGCGGACATCGACGGCAACATCTGGGCCTCCGGCGCTTGGACCGGGTATGGCTTCGACGGGGTCCATGTCTTCACGCCGGAGGGAGAGCGGATCGGCCACATCATGCTGCCGGAGACGACCTCCAACTTCGTGTTCGGCGGCCCCAAGCGCAACCGGTTGATGATCACCGCCAGCCAGTCCATCTACGCCGTGTACGTCAACACCCGTGGCGCCCACATTACGTGAGAATGGAGCGCCTCGGCCGAGCCGCGACACGAGCGTGACGAGCGGCGCGCTCGGAGCGTGTCGGAGATGACACGCTCCTCCGGCCCGGTCAGGGGGGTCCGACGTTTTCTGAGAGCGTCGCCAGCCGCTCGAAGAAATCGGGGAAGGTCTTGGCGACGCAGCCGGGATCGCGCAGCCGGATGCCGGGGACGCGGAGCGCGGTGATGGCGAAGCTCATCGCGATCCGGTGATCGTCGTAGGTGCTGATGTCGGCCGGGGTCACGGGTTGCGGCGTAATGGTTAGCCCGTCCGCGAACTCCTCCACGCGCTGGCCCAGGCGGCGGAGCTCGGTGGTCATCGCCGCGATGCGATCCGTCTCCTTCAGCCGGTTGTGGGCCACGCCGCGAATCGTGACCGAGCCATCGGCGAAGGGGGCGATCGCGGCCAGCGTTTGGGCGGTGTCGGAGATGTGGCCCATCGCGAAGTCACCGCCTCGCAGCTTCCCTGGCGGCGGCCCCTGGACTTCGACCGCGTCCGCTGCTTCTCGCACCTCGGCCCCCATCGTGGCGAGGACGTCGAGGAAGCGAAGGTCGCCCTGGGTCGAACCGCGGCCGAGCCCCTCGACCCGCACCCGGCCGCCGGTCACCGCCGCCGCCGCGAAGAAATATGACGCGCTGGAGGCGTCCGGCTCAATCCGGTAGGCGCGGCCGGTGTAACGCTGACCGGGTCGGACCCGGAGCGTTCGCCACGTCGTCTCGTCAATCTCCGCCTCCACCCCGAACGCGGCCATCACCGCCGCCGTCATCGGCAGGTACGGCTTGGACACCAGATCGCCGGTCACCTCGATCGTGATCCCGCGCGCCGCGTAGGGCGCGGCCAGCAGCAAGGCGGTGAAGTACTGGCTGCTCTCGTCACCGGCCAGGCTGGTGCGGCCGCCGGGCAGGCCGGCGGCGCGGACCAGCACCGGGGGACAGCCGGTCGTCAGCTCACTGACCGCGTCCGCCCCCAGGTCGCGCAGGGACCGCAACAACGGCTCGATCGGCCGTTGCCGCATCCGAGGCACGCCATCCAGCCGGTAGCGGCCCTGCCCGAGCGGCAGCGCCGCGGTCAAGAACCGCGCCGTGGTGCCGGAGTTGCCGATAAAGAGGTCCGCCCGCGACGCGGAGAACGTGCCGCCCCCGCCCCGCACCAGGAACCGCGCGTTCGCATCGTCGCTTTCGACCGTGACGCCGAGCTGGTTCAGCGCCGCCGCCATGTACTTCGTGTCGTCGCTGTACAGGGCGCCGGTCAGCTCGCTCTCGCCATCGGCCAGCGCGGCCGCCAGCAGCGCCCGGTTGGTGATGCTCTTGGAGCCGGGCAGGCGAACGACCGCGTCAATCGGACCGGCGATCGGCGGCGGGGCGTAGAGGTCCGCGTCGCTCAAGATGGGCATTGGTGGTCGCGCTCCGGTGTCTGGCTGGCCTGGCCCCGTCGCCGGCCACCGTGCCACATCACGGGCCAGTTCCGCAACCCGGCTAAACGGCGGCGGTGCTCTCCGCACCGCCTTGTTGCCCGCGCCACGGACGGGGCGCCGCGGGCTCGCAACACGGGACGACCCGACACCAACCACTCATCGCGGGTGTTGTAGATGATGGCGGCGGACCGCCCGGAGTCGTCGTTGTGGCGGCGAAGGCGGCTATACTTCCGGCGCAACGGTGTTGCCCGCCCCCGCCGGTTGCCGGCGATGTTTGCCATGCGTCCTCCATCACGAAGAACGTTAGGACTCGGAGCCAAATGGAACCGCGACCACCGCGACCACGCCAGCAATACCTGCCACAAGATACCGCCCCCGCCACGGGCGGCTATCAGCGGGGCAACCTCGAACAGGGCATGTACGCGCCCCAGCCGGGCTACAGCGCCGGCCCCCCGCCCTACGCGAATGAGCTCGACCTGGTGCCGCGCCGGGACCGCCACCGCCAGCGGATCGCCCGCAATCTCGCCCTCGCCCTGCTGCTGGTCGCCGCCATCGGCGTGGCCGGCTGGAACCTGCGGGAGCGGTTCTTCGCCAATTCGCCGGCGCAGAACATCGCCCAGCTCGCGCCAACGGCCGATCCCGGGGTGCCCGTCGCCAATCCGGCCGCCAGCACCCCGGGCGGGGCCGGGGAGGCGCCGACCCAAGCCCCGCTGGTCAACAGTTTGCTGGCCACCTCCACCCCGACCCCGGACGATGCGGCGCCGAGCCGGGAGATCGCCTCCCGCCCGACCGAACCAGCGGCGGCACCCCCCACGGCGCCCGGCACTGGCGAAGAAGACGAGGAACCGGCGGGGGAGCCAGCGCCGGCCGATCTGGCCTCGCTGCTGCCGGACGCGACGGACCTCCCGGTCGAGGGGTTGGCCCTGAACGATAGCGGGGTCCGGCCGCTGGCCACCGTCCTCGGCAGCTTCGGCACCGATCCTGCCGTCCAGGCGGAAGCCGAAGCGTTCCTGGAGCAGTGGGGGTGGACCGAGAATGTCTACAGCGACTTTGCCGGCGATGCGACCGTCCTCACGCCCGATGCCACCTCGGTGATCACCGTCAGCATCCACGGCTTTGCCGATCAGGGCTCGGCCTCGGAAGCGCTGACCTACTTCTCGAACGTCGTGATCTCGGGTCAAGGATTCGACGAAGTGCAGGCCGATCCCATCGGTGACGAGATCCGGCTGCTGCGGGGCGTCGGCGAGGACGGCACCACCAACGTCGCCGCCTACATCGTCGATGGCCCCTTGCTCTATCGGATCGGCGGCTCCTCACCGGCCGGCGACCCCACCGGACCGGTCCTCCAGCTCGCCGATCAACTCATCAGCGGCAGCTAACCCACTCCAGCGCTGACGGCGGACAGAACCCGGATACCTCCGCCTGCCCCGAGAAACGGCCACACTCCGGATGAACTCGTTCGGGACTAGGCGAGCCTCCGGATGCCGCGCCAAATGAACGAGGGCCGGCGACGATCGCCAGCCCTCGAAGCTCATCGTGCGCCGTCGAACAACTGGCGCTTAGCCGCGCTCCTCGGCCTGACGGGCGCCGCGAACGGCGACCGCGCCAGCCGCCACGGCTCCCGCCGCCGCCAGGGCGATCAGTGCGAGCGACGCATCGTCGACCGCGCCGACGCCGGTGCTTGGCAGGGTGGTCGGCACCGCCGCGCCAGAGGCGGTGGCGGGGGCGGCGGGTGCCGCCGCGGCGGTTGTGCCCGAGGCGCCAACCCCGGCCGAGTCGTCCTCCTCACCCTCGCCGCTATCCCCGATTTCGACCGCGGTACCATCGCTGTCATCGGTGCTGACCGTCGTCTCCTCGGTCACCTCACCATCCGCTTCGGACTCCTGGGCGAACGCCGGGGTCGACAACGCGAGCGACCCGGTCAGCAACAGCGTCAATGCCCCACCGATCATCAATCGGCGGCGCGGGGTGCCCACCCGAATGTCGTCAAGCCATCCAGTTTCAGACTGCATACCCGTCATTTCCTCCACGATAGCTTGGGAGCGCCGCACCAGCCCGGTGGTCCTCGGCCCTCGACAATCATGCGGTGACCAGCCCGATCTGCCAGTCAAGACCCAGCCGTCCGCAGGTTTGTGACCGCCATCACAGGAGGAGAATAAGACGGTAGCATAGGATACTTAAATGATCGCGGTTAGCGCCGGCGACGGTCGATGACGAATGGCGCCTCAGTACGCTACTCTGAACATGAGCAATGAATGGCCGGCTCCGCCCGAGCAGCTCTGCTACGGCGGCCGGGCCACGGAGGAGACGGCGCTCATGGGCCGGGATGACATCATTGGCATGCTCTTCGTCGGCCTCTGTGCCGCGATCGGGGCGGTGCTGGTCTACAGCATCGTCACCGGCCAGCGCTTTCGCTTCACCGGGCCGGACTGGGCGGGGACCGCGCTGGCGATCGTCTTCTTCGGCGCCATCATCTACAGCCTGGTGACGACCCTCCGCCGCCGCTGGCCGAACCCGATGACGGGCCAGGGTTGGCGCTGGCCCTGGTCGAAGGACAAGGATGATTCGGGGCCGCCGTCACGTTCGTGACGCTCCTGGCGAGGTTGCCCTCGGAAGCAAGCTCGAGAATAAATCCCCGAGCCGAAAACACAAACCCGGCTGAAGCCGGCTAAAAACAGACCATGAGAGCCGTGGTGATCACAATATATGTTCTCGGACCGACGTGAGCACCCTTTAGGGTGGTTTGTGAAATCAGCTCGGCGGCTTTAGCCCCGAGCTTCGCTGAGGGGAAACCATGGTCGCGCCTACGACTCCTCGTTCGCGATCGGCTCGACCAGGTCCGGCCGGTTGTTCCGGACATTGTTGACCGCTTTGCTCACCGGATAGGTCCGCATTTCATCGGCCGGGATCGGCTGTAGGAGCTGCTCGATTTCATGCGGGTTGGTCACGTCATGACTCAGCCACGCTTCTTCGTTCTCCGGCCGGAGGATCACCGGCATCCGGTCATGGATGTGCGCCACCGCGTCGTGGGCGCCGGTGGTGATGATGGTGTACGACCCCTGGACGGCGGATTCCGGTCCTTCCGCGTCGGGGTTGGCGGTCTCGTCGTAGAGGCCGGCGAAGCCGAACAACCCGCGATTGGCGGTGGTCAGGAAATAGGGCTGCTTCGCCCCGTCCTCACGTCGCCATTCGTAGAAGCCCGAGGCGGGGACGATGCAGCGGCGCCGGCTCAGCAGCGGCCGGAACATCGGCTTCTCGCGCAGCGTTTCGGCCCGGGCATTGATCGGCTGGATACTCTTGCCGCCGGGCTTGCTCCATTTCGGGATCAGGCCCCAGCGCATCAGCCGCGCCTGGCGCTCCCCGCTCTCGTCCTCGACGATCACCGGCAGCAGCTCCGACGGCGCGGCGTTGAACGTCGGCTCGAACATGAACCCCAGGTTGGTCAACTGGAATCGCTCCGACAGCTCCTGCACCCCTTCAACCACATACCGTCCGCACATCGTCGCCTCCGATGGATAGTGTCAACGCGAGCCTAGCCGTCAACGCGAATCAGCTCCGCCCCCGTCAGCGCGTCGTGGATGGCGGCGGCGCCGTTGGTATTGTAGACCCCATAGGTCGCCGGCACCTCACCATGCCCCGGCCGCCACCCCATGATGGCGCCGGGATTGAGCTCGATCGCCCGCGGGCGCCCACCGGCTGAAATCCGGCGCAGCAGGTATTCGTGATTGTGCCCGTAGCACACCAGGTCGTGCTGCCCGGCGCCAGCGACGATCGCGCCGACATCGTTGAAGTGATGGACAAAGATCCGCCGGCCCGCCAACTCCAAGACCGCCGTCTCGCCGGCGATGGTGACGTTCGTCCCCGCCGCGTTCGCCGTGATTCGGAAGCGGTCGCCATCGTTGTTGCCAAAGACCACCGTCACCGGCCCCTGGAATCCCTTTGCCAGCTCACCGACGACGAACGGCGAATTGAGATCGCCACAGCAGATCAAGGCCCCGACCGGATGGCCATCGTCGTCGAGTTGCGTCGCGATCCGCGCCAGCGCCGCCCGTAGATGCGGCAGGTGGTCGTGAATGTCCGAGAGGACGGCGATCAGCATTCGGCTAGCTCCTCACCCAACGATCAATCCCTCAGGCTCGCCGTTGTTGCGTCACCGGGCGCCAATGACACCCGGCTGCCCCACGGGAAGCCGGGTGAACCAGGCCAAGACCCGGCATGGTGGGATGCAAATATGGCGTCACGTAGCCAATATTAGCTTCCTTCAGGATGCTTTCGTGGGGACAGCCGGGTGCCTTTAGCGCCCGGCGAGACGACGACGGCGATCGCGGTGAACACTCAGCGCCCGCTAGTCTGATCCAACTGCCAGGGGCTCGGCCCGCGCCGGCTCACTCGCTCCGGTGGTGACAGCCACCGGGCTCCGGACCGCCGGGGCCACGGTGCGGGAGGTGTAGATGTCCGTGGCCGGGATCAGGCCGTAGAACTCGGGCCGCCGGTCCTGCAGCAGGTTGAGGCCGAAGAAGTCTCGGGTGCGGCCGCGCTCGATCCCCTCCCGCAGATCGACCGTGGCGGTGA
>JALZJP010000129.1 GCA_030859715.1 Chloroflexota bacterium | reverse complement strand
GGGATGACGGACCCGGTCGGCGGGATGAGTTGGTACGACGGCAACTTCTACATCACGCACCGTGACGCCGCCGACCGCACCGGCGCCGTCTCCCGGGTCTCCCCGGCGGGCGAAATCACCCAGTTGTTCAGCGGCTTCCTCGACAGTCAGTCGGAGCACCCGCTGAGCGACATCCAACCCGGGCCGGACGGGCGGCTCTATATCGGCACCGGACCGGCCGCCAACTCGGCCGTTGTCGGCATCGACATTGCCGCCTTCGTTGAGCGCAGTCCCGAGTTGCACACCACCCCCTGCCAGGACATCACGCTCACCGGACAGAACTTCCAGACCCCCGACTTCCGCACCGAGGACTCCAGTGACCTCGCCTTGACCGGTGCCTACGTCCCGTTCGGGACTGAGACGACCCCGGGTCAGGTGATCCCCGGCACTGTCAAGTGCGGTGGCGCGGTCATCGCCTTTGACCCGGCCAGCGTCGATCCCGAGGGAACGCTGGACGTCTACGCCTGGGGGATGCGCAACGTGATCGGCGTGGCCTGGGATGCCGACGGGGTGATGTATGCCGGCGTCAACGGCTTCGACGTCCGCGGCTCGCGCCCGGTCAATGACGAGTACGACGCTACCTACCGGGTGGAGGAGGGCGAGTGGTACGGCTGGCCGGACTACTCGGCGGCGCTTGAGCCACTGATCGACCCCAAGTTCGACAGCCCCGACTCGCTCCAGGCCCCGTTCTTCATCGGCGACGGGGCGCAACCCAAGGGACTTGCCCCGGTGATCGACCACGAGGCCAGCGGACTCGCGGTGGCCGACCCGTCGCTCGTTTACGGGCTGCACGGCTTCAACTCCTCGCCCTCCAAACTCGCCGTCGCACCCGAATCGTGGGGCGAATTTGCCGGCCAGGTCTTCGTCGCGGAGTGGGGCGATCTCTCGCCGAATACCAACCCGCTGCGTGACCAGCCCGAGGGCTACCAAGTCGTCCGCATCAATCCCGAGACTGGGTTGGCTGAGCCATTCGTCTACAATATCGCGGCGGGTCCGGCGTCCCGCCAGGAGGCTCGTCTGGCGGGCATCGAACGCCCGATCGACGTCAAGTTCGGCCCCGATGGGGCGATGTACATCGTCGACTACGGCATCGCCAATGTGAACCCGGCGCGCGCCTCCGAGGGTCAGGTGCCCTACGAGTTCCCGCCGGAGACCGGTGCGGTGTGGCGGGTCTTCCAAACTGACGGCGACGCGGCCGTAGCCACCGGGGACGCGCCGCTCGTCGTGTCCAGCCCGACCGCCGGGGAGATGACGCCCCAAGCCGACACAGAGATGGTCGCAGACGCCGCGACACCGATGGGCGCGAGCGAGGACATGCCGATGGCCAGCATCGATGTCATGCTCTTCGACATGGGTGGCGAGGAGGTGGGAACCGCGACGTTTACGGAAGGGGACGACGGTGAGGTGGCCGTCACCGTCATGGCTGAGGGGATCCCGTCGGGTGAGCATGGCATCCACGTCCACGGCGTGGGGGTCTGCGATCCCAGCAGCCCCGAGCCGTTCACGACTGCCGGCGGGCACTTCAACCCGACTGGGACCCAACACGGCGACCCAGACGACCCGAACGCCCACGCCGGGGACCTTGGGAACATTACTCCCGGTGAGGAGCTCACACGCACCACCGACCGGTTCATCGTGTCAGCGGGCCCGAACTCACTGCGGGACATTGACGGCAGCGCACTGCTGATCCATGCCCAAGCCGACGATCTGACAACGGATCCTGCGGGCAACAGCGGAGGTCGGATCGCCTGTGGGGTGATCGCGAGCCCAATGGGGACGCCGGCAGCTGGGACGCCGACCGCGTAGCGGGAGGTCTGCGGGGAGCGGAGGGACTCCCCTCGCTACCCCACTCGGCCGGCCCGCAAGGGGGCGATCCCAGGATGAGCCGTGACTGAATGGCGAGATCGACGGAGGTAAACATGGACCAGACAGAGAGCTCGAGAACCATCGACGCGTGGCCCGAGGAGTCGCGCGAGGCCGCTCGCCTGGTCATCGAGCAGTACGGCGAGGCCGACGAAGTCAGCGAGACGCAGCTAATCTGGCACAAGCCAGGTCCATGGAAGCGCATCGTGGCCTCGAAGGCCTTCTATCAGCACGACTTTCCGGCCCCGCATAGTGATTCGGTCGAGTCCATCATCGACTATCGGGTGCCGGTGGACAAGTTCACGCCCCTGGCCGAGTTCGACGGTAGTGTCGTGGTGGAGCGCACCGCGGGTGAGGTGTCCGCTCGCTGTCACGACGAGCAGGCGAACTCCCTGGCGCTCAACCTCATGCACGATATCGTGACCGGCGCCACGAGTGTTCAGGCAGCGCGCGCCTACTACGCGAAGGAGTTCGCCGATTTCCGGCGTAAGAAGCCGACGCCGTACATGGAACGGTTGCACTTTACCCCCGGCGACCGTAGTGCCGCGGATCCCGATGTGCGGGTCCTTTCGGACGAGGATCTTGAGAATGCCGTCGAGGAAGGTGAAGTGCGCGGCTAAGTGTGCCTATCAACCCCCCCGCTCCGAGCTAGCCCCTCGGGCGTCCGGCGTGTCGCATCTGCGTCGCGTAACGGATCGTGCTTCACCGAAACTCAACAGGGGGGTCGCGTCAGTGTGCGAGGCCGACGCAGAACAGCTTTCCCTTGTTTAGACACAGAATCGGAGTACCCAGTGCGACGGGTGATCAATGCTGAACCCACGGGGGGACGCGACAGGCCGGACAGCCGCGACCGGAGTCACAACTTGCGTTGCCGCGTTAGCTCAGAGCAGCGAACGTAGCGAGGATTCGCACGCGGACAGTCTCCGCAGGAACTGAGGTGAAGTCCGGGTGAATTGTGCAGCGTAGCTTCCCCAGGATTGGCCGGGTACTCATCTACAGGGTGTCGGACACCGATCCTGGGGACGCGGAATGCGCAGTATTGTCAGTAGCTGATCTTAGCCACCGGCGATGGGGGAGGCTCCGGGGCAGGCGGCTGGGGTGGCGCTAGGCGCGCAATCAACGAGGACACCTCCCGGCTCACGCTCGATCACGTTGGTGGCGTCGATCTCGCCGGGGCCGGGGTAGACGATCTCCATGCCGATACCGCCAATGATGCCGCGCAGCTCCAGTGATTCAAGGAACTCGTCAACCGTCTCGAACAGAATTGGGATGAACGCAAGGTCGTTTGCGGCACCACGCGGCGGCGAGTCTACGCGGCACCAGCCGCAGCAAGCGCCGCCTGCGCGCGCCAGCGCCAGTGGACCATATCCACGCGCGACGGGCGCGTGGGACGCACCTCGACACGGCCTATTTGGACCGGGTGCATGACTACCACGGGACCGAACCCTACGCTGAGGCGATGCGCAAACGGCAGGTCTGGGTGGAACCGCTCTTCGCCGAGGCCAAGGCCTGGCACGGGCTTGGCCACTTCCGCTTGCGGGGCCTCCCGAAGGTCAACAGCGAGGCCCTGCTCATCGCAGCGGGACAGAACCTGAAGCGGCTGCTCAGTTGCTGGAGCTGGGGGCGACGCCCGTTCCCACGCGGAGCCGGTGGCGTCACCCGCTCGACTCTCTCGCCCGTCCGGGACCTGACGCGGTGACCGTGGCGCTCCTGCCGGACCAGCTCGCATCGCTGCCCGGCTTCACCCAGCGTATCCCTTTTTCAACAGGCTGGGTCGTTTTTGCGACAGTCTGAAAGTGGCGCTTATTTGTAGAGATTTACGAAGCAACACCTGTCGCACAAGTCGTCGCAGAATCAAGATTTCGCTACTTGCCTTTCCTCCTAGTGGGTCAAGTGACATGGACGTAGCCATTCGGGAGCGGGAGTTCGTAGCGTGGCCGGCGGGGACGGGGGATGGGCTGCCGGGTGGAGCCACCGGAGCCGCCCAGGGTGTGCCGGCGCTCCCGGGCGCGCTGCCGCCGCCCCGCCCGCTTGCCACCCCAGACGAAGGGGGTCGGCTCGGCGTTCCAGCCCGCCACCGCCTGCCCCAGCCAGCTCATCACCTCGGCGGCACTCCGCGGCTGCTGCCCGTCGAGGGCGCGGCGGACGATGATGCGCTGCACCGACTCGGCCAGGTTCAACCACGACCCGCCCAATGGCGGAAAGAGCGGCCAGACGCCGCGCGCCAGCAGCCAGGCGACCAGGGCGCCGCTGTGGTGCCCGGTCAGGTTGTCCCAGACCAGCAGCAGCCGCACCGGCGGCACGGTCGCCGCCCACCGGCGCGTGGTCTCGTCCCAGGCCCACGTCGCGGCGGTGCGCCCGGGACCTGGCGCCGCGGCCGCTGGCGGGGGCAGGTCGGCCAGGATCGCCGCCAGCTCCTGCTTGAGCCAGGGATGCAGCACCGCGTTCGGGGTCCGCGCTACCGGCAACGCCCGGACCTCACCGGTGGCGGGGCGGAACAACGTCAGCAGCTTGGCGGTGCCGCCCCGGACGTACTCGTGGGGGCGGTGGGCCGGCTGCCCGACTGGCTGCCAGGACGGGCCGGCCTGGGGGATCGCCTGGTACGGTCCCGCTTCATCCTGACACCAGACGGGAATGCCCAGGGCTTCGGCGGTCCGGTAGGCCCGCTCGATCACCCCCTTTGTTCGGCGGTGGCCGGATCGACCACGGTCACCACTCCCGCTTTGCGCTTCCGCTGGACGACGCCGGTGTCGCACCAGGTGCGGTTCCGCTGCCAGCTCAGCCCCGCCTCATGCAGCACCCGCCGGATGGTGGCGGTACTGACCTGGGGCAGCCCGTCCGGCGCAGTCCGCACCGCCCGCTGCAGCGTGGTCAGGGACCAGGTGGCGGTCCCGTCCGCTGCTCGATCCGGTGCCCGCCGCACCTCGCGCAGGATGCGCCCGGCTTCGTCCGGGCCGTACCGGAGCGGGGGCCGGCCGCCGGGGCGATTCGTCAATGCCGCCATCCCGGTGGCATTGAAGCGCGCCACCAGCTTGGCCACGCCGTCCCCCGAGCGACGTCCCGCCGCCCGCGCCGCCGTGGTGAAGCGGGCACCATCGGCCACGGCCAAGAGCGCCTTTGCTCGCGCCACGCGGTCGGCCCGTTCGGCGCCGGAGCGCGCCACCTGGTCAAGGGTCCGGCGTTCGGCGGTGGTCAACGGGCGGAGCGGCTCCTTCTGCGGGCGGGGCATCGACGGGCTCCTGGCACGACCACGGCAACGGACCGGGCGCCAGCATACCCCGCTCATCCACGAAAGGCAATACCCGTGTCATGTGACCCACTAGGTTTTGAGACGATGGGAGCATGGAGATTGGCTACGCTCGGGTCTCGACTGGGGAGCAGACGCTCGACTTACAACTGGATGACCTGACCAAGGCCGGCTGCGGCAAGATCTACACCGAGATGACGAGTGGGGCCAAGACCGACCGCCCGGAGCTCGACGAGGTGCTCTCGTACCTGAGAGAAGGGGACACGCTCGTCGTCTGGCGGCTCGACCACCTCGGTCGCTCGCTCCAGCATCTGATCGCGGTGGTGGCCCAACTGGCCGCACGGGGGATTGGCTTCAAGAGCGTGACTGAGCAGGTCGATACCACCACGCCCGGCCGCAAGTTCGTCTTCCACGTTTTTGGGGCGCTAGCCGAGTTCGAGCGGGATCTGATCCGGGAACGCACCCAGGCCGGGCTGGTCGCCGCCCGGGCACGGGGCCGACTCGGGGGTCGACCAAAGAAGCTCGCCGATGCGAAGCAGCTCGCGTTGGCGCGAAGGCTGTACGACGGCGGACAGACCGACATCGACACAATCTGCCGCACGCTGGGGATCTCACGGGCGACACTCTACCGGGCGCTCAAGCAACCCGCCGTTGATCCTGCGTCGTCGTAGCGGAAGGATCACACTCAGCGTGGTGCCGTCTACCTAGGTGAGTGGTTAACGCCGCGACCAGAAGGCCCAGGATCGGGAGCGCAGCATCCAACCCCGCCGTTTGCTGCACCCACCCATGTGGACAGCGACCAATCGTCAACAACCACATGGACGTCGTGGAGTCGATACGCTCATGTCGGTCATCACCGATCCCGGGGGTGAACCGGTCGAGGAAGCGGAGTACGATTTCGGTTACACCGACCTCGCCGGCCTCGTTGCCATGGCGCAAGCCTTGGAGAACACCGGCGTTGGCGCCTACCAAGGGGCCGCCCAGTTCCTGATCGAGGAAGACGCGCTCCTGACCGCCGCGCTGACCATTCATGGGGTGGAGGCACGCCACGCGTCGTACCTAAGCGCGCTCAACGGGATATCGCCGTTCCCAGACGCGGTAAACTCCACGCTGACCCCGCATGCGAGCGGACTGCGACGGGGAATCGCCCTGATCCAGCCGTTCGCTGGTGAACCCCGGTTCGTCGCTGCGGCCGTGAGGTTGGAGGCGCTCAAGCGTACCGCCTGGCAGCGGTCTCCGCCCGCTAGGCCATGCCAGGGATCGGAGTTGTCTTCGCACAGTCGCTTGATGTCCTAAGTGAGGCGACAGCCTCGACCAAGAGGCGCGGTCTCGGTTCTCGTCCAACCACGAGCGCGCGCAGGGCCGCGTTCTCTTTGTAGATCTTCACGCACCCACGCACGGTTGCGTCCAAAAGTCGGTCACGGTACCGAAGCGTCGTTGCCACTCGAACCCACCCGCGCCGTTCTCGGCGTTCAAGGCGACGCTGGTTGAGCCGTTCTCACTGCCGCTGGCGCTGATCCGGAGGCGAGACTGGTCGCCGGTTGATCTCAAAACTACCGGCTTTTAGACGCTACCCCCACGCACCGAGCGCGTTGCGGTCGAAGCGCTTCATCGGGTAGGATCGGTGGAGCCCGCGCCCTTCCTACTCCCGTGAGTTTGAGTCGAGCGCCAAGTACGCTATCGTACGGCCGCAATGTGGCATCAGCCGTCCTATCCATCGATACTTGGAAGCTGGACTGGTCGGTGCCTCCGTCGTTCACCTCGAAGGATTGCAGCGCATGACGCGACGGTTCGTGTTAATGGCCACGCTCGCCCTCGCCTGGATGATTGGGTTTCCACATATGACGTTCGCCGCCGCGCAGGAATCGGTGCCCGCGTGCGCGAGTGCGTTGTGGTTAGCGCCGCTCGTGGGCACGCCGGCGGTCGGTGACGCCGCCCAAGCGCCGGTGGCTGAGGACGCTCCCCCCTGGCTGACCATTGAACTGACCGATGCCTGCTCCGGCGAGACCTTCGCCCTGTCCGACTTTACTGGCAAGACGGTCTACGTCGAGGCGATGGCGACCTGGTGCCCGCCCTGCCGTGATCAGCTGGCGCGGGTGCATGAGGCGACGGCCCAGCTCCCGGAGGCGGAGCGCGAGGAGATCGTCATCGTCGTCCTCAGCAGCGAGGTCGATCTGCCGCGCGAAGCCCTGGCCGAGTACGCCGCATCCAACGACTTCCCCTTCATCTTCGCGGTCATGCCGGTCGCCATGCTGCAGACGATGGCCGAGGATCTGGGGCAGGAGATCGCCGTGCCTCCGGCCATGCCGCACCTGATTGTGGCGCCAGATGGCACGATCGGCGAACTGCACACGGGAACCGCTTCGCCCGAGGAGCTCCTCACGCTGTTCGCCGAGGCTCAGGAAGCTGCCGGGTCGTGAGTGAGTACGTGGGCGCGTTTCTGCTCGGCAACGCCGCGATTCTCGGCAACGTCTGTGTGCTCCCGCTCTATCCGGGCCTGATCGCCTTCCTCGCCGGGACCAGGCAGCACGGCCGCGCCGGCCAGGGCGGCGTGCTGCTCGGTGCGTCCGTCCTGGCCGGCGTGCTGGTGATGATGATCGCACTCGGGTTCGTGCTGTTCGCGCTTGGGCAATCGTTCAGCCGCATCCTGCCGTGGCTGCTGCCAGTGATCTATGGGATTGTCATCATCCTCGGCCTCGCCATGCTGATGGGGAAGAACCCCTTCGCACGGCTGGCGACCACTCGCACGCCGATGCTCTTCAATCCGTATGCCGCCGCGTTCCTCTACGGCGGGCTGCTCGCCCCGATGACGCTTCCCTGTACGGGGCCGGTCATCATCGGTGCCTTGGTACTGGGAGTCGGCAGCGCGGCGATGCTGGGCGAGAGCCTGCTCTACTTCCTCGCGTTCGGGATCGGTTTCGGCTGGCCCCTGCTCGTCCTCCCGCTGGTCGCCGCGCCGTTGCAGCGGAGCATCACCCACTGGCTAGCCGGCCACGCTCGGGCGTGGGATCGTCTGGCTGGTGCAGTGTTGCTAGCGATCGCCGCCTTCGGCATCTGGGTCGATATCGTGCCAAACGTGCGCGGATAACGCCGCTGAAGACAAGGACCTACTGATGGTGAAGCGTCCGGCCACGTGGCTGGTTCCTACGAGCCTCGTCCGGACCGACCACGCGGAGTCATCGGTCTTCCAGCCGGAGCGCCTCCTGCGGGAAGGCCGACGACAGCGAGGTCTGGACAGGGGACCGGTTCCGACCGTCTGTCTGCTCGACCCCGACGGCGACGTGGTCCGCTCGCTGCAGCAGACCGGCCGCGGCCGTCGCTCTGAGACATGGGCTTGTTACCACACGGACCTCTGGGAAACCGACGTTGACGGGATTCCGATCGGGGTCATTGGCAATGCCGTGGGCGCGTCGTTTGCGGTGCTGGTGGCCGAGGAACTCTTCGCCTCCGGCTGCCGCTTGCTGGTTAGCATCTCCTCCGCCGGTCAGCTCGATCCCGCCATGACGTTGCCATGCACGATCCTGGTGGATCGCGCGGTGCGCGGCGAGGGCACCAGCTACGCCTACCTCCCGCCCGATCGCTTCGTCGAAGGCGACCACCGCTTGGTGGCGGCCGTCGCCACGGAACTCCAGCGCTCGGGGATCGCGGCGATCCGGGGCGGCACCTGGACCACGGATGCGCCGTTCCGCGAGACCCGCTCGGCGATTGATGCCGCCACTGCGGAAGGGCTGACGGCCGTCGAGATGGAAGTGGCCGGGTTGTATGCCTTCGCGCAGGCCCGCGGCAAGCCAGTGGTCTGCTTTGCGCTGGTGACGAACCAGATGGCCCAGGCCGGCGATGACTTCGAGAAGGGCGCAGATAATGGGGCCGGACCCGCGCTCGCCCTCGTGGTCGCGGCTACCCGCGGCTGGCGAGCGCTGCGCGCAGAGCCCGGCATCAGGATCGCCGACGGGGAGACGCCATGACCACGCGCAGCACGACCGACGCCCCCGCGCCGCCCGTGATCGATCCGATCCTGGTCGCCCGGGGATTGGCGGTCATCCGCATCTTCTTCGGCATCATCCTGCTCGCTAATGGGCTGGCGAAGCTCGAGCCGGCGCTCGGGCGCATTGACCTCGGCCCGTATCATGCCAATCTGGTCACCCGAGAGGGGGCGCGTGGCATCCTCAATTTTGAGATCAACGAGCGGCGGATCCGCGAAGGCGCGCCGCAAGGGACGCAGGTTCCCGGTCTCAAGTCGTTCGTCAACACCGTGGTGCTGGCCAACTGGGGAGTCTTTCAGTGGGTGGTGGTCCTGGTCGAGGTGGGCGCCGGGCTCCTCCTCGCCCTCGGGCTCCTCCTCGCCCTCGGGCTCGCGACACGCGGGGCCGCCCTGGTCGGGCTCGGGCAGCAACTCTTCCTGGCGCTTGTCTATGCCTCCAGCAATCGCTGGATGTTTGAGCAACCCCACGAGTACGTGCCGCTCATCGTCCTCGCGATTGTTCCCGCTGGTCGCATGTGGGGTCTCGATGCCCGTCTAGTGCGGGACACCCCCGCCTTCCGTCGTTGGCCGTTCTGACGCGGACGCGGCTCCCTGAGGCAGAGCGCGTCGGCGCCATCAGCCGTCACGGGAGCGACGAAAGGAATCTCATGACAGGCAACCGACGGGCGCTCCGCACGATCATCGTCCTCGGCCTCGTCGTCGCCGGCTGGTCGGCAGGCCGGCATGTCCCCCAGACGACGGCCGCACCGGTGCCGGCCGCCCCCGTGGAGGGCGTACTGGCGCAGATGGGGACGCCGGAACCCGATAATCCGGTCACCGTCGTGGCGGCCGGGCTTACCAACCCCCGTGGCTTCGCCTTCGCCCCAGATGGAGCCCTGATCGTGGCCCTTGGGGGCCGACCTGGGCCGCATGCCGAGGTCGTCCGCATCGAGGACGGCTGCCCGGTGGTCGTCGCCGGCGGGCTGCCGGCCTACCCGATCGCCTTCGGCGCGCCTACCGGAGTTGCCGACGTCGCCTATCTCGACGGCCGGCTCTACGCACTGCTCTCCGGCGGCGACATTGACCGGGGCGGTGCGCCGAATGGTCTCTACCGCCTCGACGGTGCGGGAGGCGTCGAGCTGGTCGCCAATATCAGCGCCTTCATCCGCGACAACCCGGTCGCCGAGAAGCCGCGTGACTACGACACGGACGGTCAGCCGTACGCGCTGTTGGCAATGGGGAACGCGTTCTGGGTCACCGAGGGCAACAGTAACCAAGTGCTCCGCGTCGGTCTGGACGGAACCGTCGGCCGCGTTGCGGACCTCTCACAGGGCCACCCGATCCCGACCGGGATTGCCCCCGCCCCGGACGGTGGCGCCTACGTCGCCTTCTTCACGGCCGCCCCGTACACCGAGGGGAGTGCCAAGGTGGTGAGGGTCGCGCCCGATGGCACCGTCACCGATGTCTGGACCAGCCTCAGCCTCGTCACCGCGCTCGCCGTAGGACAGGATGACACGCTCTACGCGTTGGAGATGGCGACCGGATACGGTGACGATCCGGACGCCATCACCCCCGGCACGGGCCGCGTCGTGCGCATGACCAGCCCGGACGCCGCGGACCCGGTCGTCACGGGCCTCGCGCTGCCCGTCGCCATGGACGTTGGCCCGGACGGCGCGCTCTATGTGGCGGGCCCGGCCTTCGGTGCCGATGAGGGGCAAGGAACCATCCTGCGCATCGACCGCTCCGGCGAGCAGCCAATCACAGTCCCGACAACAACGAGCAGCTGTCTGGGCGGCTCCCGCAAGCCCTGAACGTCGCCTTGGTCATCGATGTTCTGCCCGTTGCGGACCTCAAGGCGAGTGTGCACAAAGACGTTGAGACGACCGCGTCTACGACCCGTCCTCAGCGCCGCTCGCCGAGCGGGTCGTCGTGACCCGGAGCGTGGCACCCTGGGCGGCGATGTACCGTTCGGCCATCCTCAATGTACGCTCGGCCTCAGCCCGGTCGAACGGGTCGCGAGCTCGCGCTGTCATTGCCTTCATCGCGGAGCGGACGCCCCGCATGTAGACGCCCAAGTCGCCCAGCTTCATCGCTCGGGGACCCGGGTGGGGCGGCAGGTGTGGCAGCAGGCCGACAGGCGTCTCTAGGGGCGGGAGGCCGAGCCCGTCGAGGGCTGCGAACACCTCATCGTCGTTCGGCCGGTCCATGAAGTCGACGCCGTCGTAGCGGTACGCCTCTCGGCCATCCGGGGCGACCACCACAATCGCCGGCTTCGCCATGTCGCCATCGGCGTCCCAGAGGCCGTACGGCTTGATCGCGTCCTCGCCGTCCGGATCGGAGAGAATTGGAAACGGCAGCGCCAGCTTCTCGACCATTGCCGCGTTCTGCTCGGGTGCGTCAACGACGATCGTGACGATGATCGCCCCGCGCCCCAGGTACGCGGCGTACTCACGGGCCATAACGGCCAACTGGCCGTTGCAGTACGGTCACCAGTCACCGCGGTAGAAGACGAGCACGACTGCCCCCCGCTCAAGTGCCTCCGACATCCGCCACCGTTGGCCGCGTTGATCTGTCAGTTCGATATCCCGCACGTGTTGCACTCCCCGCTAATTGGTGGTTCCCGCTCGGTCGATCCCTGCCGCTGGTGCCCAGGGAAGGGGGCAGCCGTTGGGGCCGCAGACCCCCTCGGCGATCTCCCGCTCCCGCTCGGCCGCCAGCTGCTCCTGCTGCCAGGCAAAGTCAATCCTCGGGGAGAACCTCTCCGGGTGCTCGGCGACCCAGATCTGCTTGCGGATGGTGAAGTTCTCCGGATCGAGTCGCAGCGCCTCCCGCCAGGCCGCGACCGCCTCGCCCCGCCGTCCCGCTTCCAGGAGCAACCGACCCAGCCGCACCTTCGTCGCCACCAACTCGCGCTCCAGCGAGCCGAGGGCGTAGGGATCATCGGGCTGGGGGCTGGGACCCGGGTCGTCCCCACTAAGGAAACGCCGGACCGGGGCAAGGTCGGCCGGGTGGTGGACCGAGAAGTCGCCGAACCTCGCCCAGCGGACCACCCCCGCTTCATCGACGAGGACACCGTTGGGCACGACCTTGAAGCCTAAGCGCTGGGCCAGTGCCCCGTGCGCATCGACGACGGTCGGGAAGGCGCATCCCGCGGCGAATGGGCGCGCCGCGTCGGGATCGGCGTGCTCGACGGCGACCGAGACGAGCTCCCAGTCAGGATGCCGATGCTTTTCGTAGAAGTGCTGCCACCCGGGCAGCTGGTCACGGCAGCGTCACCAGGAGCCCCACATGTACAACAGCAGGCGCTTGCCCCGCAGGTCGGTGATGCTTAGGTCGCCGCCGTCCAGGCTGGGGAGGGTCACCTCCGGGAAGGGGAGTCCGACAGCGTCGAGGGGCTGCATCATATACCTCCGATAGCGAACCGCTCCAGAACACGCAGCATGTCGGCATGCACAACCGGTGCCATCGCGGTTCCCGGCCGGGTTGGCGGTCGGGACCTCACGCTGCGTCGCCCAGCGTTCCAAGGCGACGATCAGTCGCTGCTCCTGACTCCCCTGCCGGCCCACTCCACGGCAAGACCTCCCGCCTCCGGACAGGGTCAGATGGCGAGCAGGAGGGCCGTGTAGCTGATGGCACCCGCTGCGAACGGCAGGACGCGACTCTGGCGTTCAGCCGGCAGCTCCTCCTTCAGGACGTTGAGAATGACGCCGCCGGCCAGGAAGGCAACCAGGACTGCGAGCACCAGAGGACTGATGGTCACAGTCCGGCCGAGCATCCAGCCCAGCAGCCCGGTCGCCAGGACCCACCGGCCCACCCGCTCATAATCGGCTTGATGGTGCTCCCGGAGCCCGAAGTCGGCGACGACAGAATGCAACGCCATGGCCACGGCGAAGAACAGGAGACTGGCCGGGCCGGGCTCCTCCCGGTGGAGGAGCAGGTAGCCGATCAGGAGGTTGTAGAGCCCGAACGACGTCATGTGCAGCCAGAAGACTCCGGCGCTGGAGCCCGCTCCGGCGAGCACCCCGGCATAGAGCAGGGGCCACGACGCAGTGAGAGCAGCTGATCGCTGAGCGTCTGGCTCTCGGTATGCTGGAGTCGCGCTGAGCCGCAGGATGACTTGGACCACCAATCACGCTTCAGTTGCGCGTGGATTTGTTACACGTTATAATCGCTCCAGGCATTCACGAGCAGGGAGGACACCACGATGGCGCCAACCGTCACGACACCATCCGAGACCCGCTGGGTCCTCGCCGGCGG
>JALZJP010000111.1 GCA_030859715.1 Chloroflexota bacterium | reverse complement strand
TGGTGGGCAATCCCGGCTTCCCCGAGGGGACCCCGGTGGCCGGGACGCCAACCGGGTAACTCGCTCTGGGGCTCTAGCAGCGGCGGATCGGGGACATTGATCGACCCGCCGCCGTGGCCTCTCTCTGACGACACACGGTCTCAACAGCTGATAATGACGATTGTCGTCCAGGTCCTGGGGAACAAGAAGAGTACGTCTTGCCTGCCTTGTCCGCAGCCACTGGCGCTTAGTCCTCACCCCCGAACCCGTGGGCATCGACCGACTCAATCCGCATCCGCAGTGTCACCCGCTTCTGCCGCGAATAAAGCGAGGCTACCTGCTCGGCCGCTTGCTCTGGGCCGACGTAGCGCTCCGCCAGTCGGCGGATGCCGTCCTGCCCGCGAGCGGGATCCTCGTCGATGGTCAGCGCGCCAGTCAACGTGAGGTAGCGATCGCCATCCTCGACGCAGACGGAGATCCGTGGGTCGCGCTCCATGTTGCGGTCCTTCTTGCGGCCGCGCTTGGTGTTCATCACGATCTCGCCGCCGTCCAGGCAGAACCACATGACTGTCTGCTGGGGGCTGCCGTCGGCGTTGAGCGTGGCGAGCACCGCAAAACGTGGCTCCTCGAGGAACCGTCGCATCTCATCCGCCAACGCTGACGCCATCCACGCCCCCTTCATCCTAAGCCGGTCTCCGGCTACGGCCGCAACGCGGCCGATTCAGAGCCATCATAGGCGAAGCGTCGCCCTCGCCCTGGTGAGGCGCCACTCACTAGGACAGTCCCGCACCGCCAGCGGCGTTGCCACACCCCTTCTGGTTTCGATAACAGCCCGGCCAGAGAAAGTCAGAGCGATGGTCCGAGGTGGCATCCGGAGGGGCTCCAAAGCCTCCATCCGCGCACTTAAACCGTGTTGCGAAACCGAGTGAAGGTGACATGATGACCTCCCTTGTACACTGACGACATGAAGCAGAATACCGATGCTACCTTCCCGCTATGCGCCCATGCGCACGAACCTGGTTGCCGAAAATTGTGAAGAATCGGATGGTGCCCCCGCTACCGGTCTGGCATCATGATCATGCGGGTTCGGGTGGCCACCCCTCTCGGTCAGGGCCTACCGCCTCCTCCTGTTCGCTCCGGCCCTGCGGATCATCTAGTCGCCCTGCCGTTGTAGACGGTGAGGTGTTTCTCATAGAACTTCCCGTTCACCAGTGAGACGGGTTGAGGATGTCCAACCGCTTTCGTCAGCGAAGGAAGTCCGCGTGAAACCGACGACCGATTACGGCAACAAGATGCGCATCCATGCGGCCACCATCGCCTACCGTCAGGGCCGGCTCAGCCGCCGCGATCTACTGAAATACCTCGGCGCGGCGGGCGTCGCCCTCGGGTCAGCACGCTCCTTCGCGCCGCGGACGATGGCCAGCCCGGCAGCGGTGAGTCTGCTTCGGGGTTCGCCGGTGCCGGCCGACGTGACCGCGTTCTTGACGGACGTCGGCGGCCAGTTCAAGGGCACGACGATCAAGGTCATAACCGAGAACACGCCGCCGGGGACCGCGATTAGCACCCTGATGAAGGAGCATTTCGTCCCACTGACCGGAATCAACGTCGACTGGGAGGTCATGCCGCTCGATCAGGTGCTCGCTGAAGCCAGCGTGGATGCCGCCCAGCAACTCGGTAAGAACGACATCTACTACTTCGACCAGGCGTGGGTCGGTCGCTTCATCAACGACGCGTTCGATCCGCGCGAACTGCTGCAGGATAAACCGGACCTCGCCTTCCCGAACTACGACGTCGACGACTTCCTCCAGCCGCTCGTCGACCACATCGCCTCGTACGGTGGCAAGATGATCGGCCTCCCGTGCGACGTGCCGATCTTCCTCTACATGTACCGCACCGACATCTACCAAGACCTTGGGCTCGAGCCGGCGGCGACGCTGGCCGAGTATCTCGCTAATGCCAAGGTGATCAACGAGGCGATGAGCGCCCAAGGCGTCTACGGCGCGGTCGGGCAGATGAAGAGCGGGCACTACTCGCTCGAGTGCGACATGACCGCCTATGTGTGGGGGCACGGCGGCTCGGTCTTTACCGCCGACGGCATGTGCTCGCTCAATGATGATCAGGCGATCGCCGGGATCGACTACATGCGAGAGTTGCAGACATACATGCCAAGCGCCGTCACCACGTACGACTGGAGCAGGCAGGCAACAGCGATCCAACAGGGGCAGGGCGGTCAGGTCCTGACCTGGAGCGAGAACTTCCCGGCCTGGGACGATTCCACCGGCTCACAGGTCTCCGGTTTGATGCAAGCGGCCGTGCCGCCGGCCGCGGTGCAATTACGCTCCCCGGATCAGGCCGGGTTCGAAGAGACGCCGGAGGTCGGGCACCAGGGTGGCAGTGCCTATTGTCTGTCCCGCTACTCGAAGCAGGCCGACGCTGCCTGGATCTTCCTCCAGTGGGCGACGAGCGCTGACATCCAGGCCCGCGCCTCGATCCTCGGCGGCGGGGCGAGCCCGGTGCGGCGCTCGACCTACGAGGACCCACGGGTGGTGGCAATGAAGCAGGTCGGCGCCGGCACTACTCGCCACTTCGACGCGATGCTGCAAACGATCGAGACCCGGATGGGAACCGAGCCCCACTTGCCGCAGTGGCCGTCAATCGCGACCGACGTGATCGCCGTCGAGCTCGGCAAGTTGACGACCGGCGGCTACGGGTCGACGAAGGAAGGCGCAGACGCGATCGTCAAAAAGGTCAACGAAGCGACCAAATAGCGAGCTGCCAGATGTCCGGCGCACTCCGCTCTCCACGAGATCGGCGGGGCCACGTTGGGGTCCCGAGCGTCTGCAACTCGTCGGTCACGACTCCCACCCGGTGCAGCAGACCCTGGTAGTCAGCCACGATCCATCATTCGGCCAGCTGTCCGCGGCGGTCGCGGAAGATGACCACCAGCCCTTAGCTCAGGCAGCGTTCGGACAAATGCGACTGGTATGGCTATGTCCTGCCTGTACATGTCGTCGTCTTCATCACCTCCAGCTGAGGCGCGGCGCGTTAGACCGGTGACTCGGAGCTGTCCTTGACTTAGTTGTTCGTCGGCATGACGACCTCGAAGCTCTTGCTCCATGTGCGGTAGTCCGGTGACGGATCGACCAACACGGTGCCGGTTGCGCCGAGATACGTGCCCGACCCGCCGACGATCGTTGTCAAGGACGGCTCACCCGAACCTCGCTGGATGCCCTGGATCTCCAGCGTGCTCCCATCGGCAAACAGGACGGTTTCCTTGCAGTGGTTATCTCCGACCGTATTGAGCGACATGCAGGAGCCATGGGTCACCGCACCTGTATCCACCTCATTTGCTTCGTCATACAGCGGGTTTGGGCCCCAGACAGTCAAATCGCCTGCGCTTGTACCGGAGTCTCCAAGATCAAGGATGGTCACCTGGTCCGGCCGCTCCACGAGGATAAAGACGGTGCCGTCTTCACCGATGACCGGGGTTGCCTCCTGCGCAGCAGACCCGACTGGGACGAGCATGGCTAATCCAATAACGAAAACGGCATACGAGCGAACGCCGAACATACTGGCCTCCAGACTGGCGGATGGACTCTTGCGGGACGACACTGTCCACAGTCTAGCATCCCAGTCCATGCAGGCCGTCCTGGCGCGGGATCGTCTGATGGCGGGAATTCAACCCAAGTCACGCCGTTCAAGACCACGGAGGCCTACGCCTCAGCCCCTGGCATTCCCGGACTCTGAAGGCCCGGCGGCGCCGGGAACCGAGGCGCCGGTCCGATTGCGGGCGGCCAGGGAAAGGGCGCCGACCAGCAACGGCAACTTCATGCACCATCTACGGAAAATGGGCCATCGCGTCAACGCTGTCCGGGTGGACCTATCTCTTTGGCGAGAGCTGGAGTATGGTGGGGTACCGCAGGCACGTTGAACCGCGCCGAGATTCCCGGATTGGCTTGGCGGCGACGTGAGCGAATAGCGAACCCGGCCGGGGTCGACGTTGCCCGGCCGGGGTTTTCATGTCGTCAAGGAAGGGGCATCCATGGAGGGTCAGCTAGTGGAGGTGAACGACCGCGAACTGTCGCGGCGGGTGGTGGCCAGGGGGCTCGGCGGCGGGGCGATGGCCACGCTGGCGGCACTGAACCTCCGGACCCCTGTGCGGGCGGGAGCCGCCCAGGGCGCCACTCCATCGGCAACCGACCAGGCGATCCTCGACGCCTGGGAGGCGGCCTGGTCCTCAGGCAGCAGCGAAAACGTCGCCTCCCTCTTCACCGAGGACGGCGTCTACGAAGACGTCCCGTTCGAGGAGCGGGTGTCGGGCCGGGCCGCGATCGCTGAGTACGCCCAGGGATACTTCGACCTCGCGCAGGACGTCTCGCTGAGGGTCGAATCCGCGGTGGAGATCCCCAACGGGTACGTGGTCCAGTGGCGCGACGAATATACCTTCGCGCCGACCGGAGGACGCGTCACGTACCGGGGCATGTCAATCCTGGAAGTGGCCGACGGTGAGCTCGCGCGGGAAGTCGCCTACTACGACAGGGCCACCATCGCCGCCCAGGAGGGCGGCACCTGTGACGGGCTGACGGCCGCCGCAACGCCCGAGGCCGGAGCGTAGGGTCGCAGGGAGAGACGGACCCTCAACGCGTGCACCACCATACCGTGTGCCACAGGATCGGAGACCGTCACGGGCTCACTCGAGTGGATCACCCTCGACCCCGGCGCTGGACTGGGTGCCCACCCCGGGCCGGGTCAAGTGTCGAACGAGGGCATGACGCCCGCGCGGTGGCGATCCACGCAACGAACAATGGAACTCTTGGCTATACCCCGGGCAGGAGCCTGGAAGAGGGGAAGCATGGGTAGGAACTGGAACTACACGACTCGTCTCTTGGTAGGCCTCTGGATACTGCTAGGGATGATGGGATCGCCCACGCCAGTGGCCGTGGCACAGGAGACAACGCCGACGGCCGAGTGTCCAGCCGCGACTCCTGAAGCGAATGTCGCTGTCGTGCGTCGCTTTTTCGAGGAGGGAGTCAATGGCGGTGACCTGGACGTTTTCGACACCGTCGCGGTGCCCGATGTCGTCTACGCCGGGGCCACCGTCGGCGATGAAAGCGGGCTAGAGGCGCTGAAGCGGATCTACGGTGAGGCGCTGACCGGCTTCCCAGGTATCCAATACTCCTTTCTCACATCGGTGGCCAGCGACGATATCGTCGCCGTGCGCTACTTCGTCGAGGGGATACACAACGGGGACTTTCGTGGTCTGGCGCCGACCGGCGATACCATCACCTGGAATCACAGCACGTTCGCTCGGGTTGAGTGCGGGCAAATCACCGAAATGTGGGCTGAGGTGAATCAACTCGACAGGCTCGGGCAGTTCGGCATCCTTACCGAAGAAGGCCCCGCAGCCCGGATGGCCAGTGTGCCGGCACCTCCCGCGGCCACCCCGGAAATGGCTAGTGGGAGCGCAAACTGTGCCCCCCAGAGTCCTGAGACCGTGGTCGCCGTTGTCGACCGGCTCCGCGCCGAGGTCTACAACGACGGAAACGTCGACGTCATGCCGGAGATCGTTGCGGACGGGTATCTGCACGGATCGGCAAACGGACCGGACGCGATCGGGATCGAGGAAGGCGCACAGCGGATCGGCGGTTACGTGACCGGGCTCCCCGACCTGGAATGGACGTTTGACGAGGTGATCCTCCAGGGAGACCAGGTAGCCGCGCGGTGGACAATCCGCGGGACGCACGAGGGCGACTTGCTCGGCTTCGCCGCGACCGGGAACCCGGTGGAGTTCACCGGCATCTCGTTCTTTACTGTCCGCTGTGGAAAGATCATCGAGTTTCAGACCGAGATGGACGTGACCAGCTTGTTGGAGCAAGTTGGGGCGCCGGTGCGTCGGGAGTCGTGAGCCGGACGTCGGGAGGCGGAGGCGATCCAGGAGTTGCCGCAACCCTCGGATAACCACGAGAGCCAAGCGTTCCTCGTGGGATTCTCTCCCGCCTTCCGACTAACGAACTCCCGACCTCGTAACTGGAGGAATCATGCCCACGCTCTAGGGACGGGGGTGACTTGCCACGCTGCGGCTCAGGAGGCCACACCGGTTGGTCGTGATCCTGAACCAGCCCAACCGGCACTACCCCCAGGTTGATCGCGCTTAGCAGCGTGTGATCCCGGTTCCATATAATGGAGCTATGCTCGCGTTATCGGAACCACTTTTCCCGAGTCTGCGGCCGGGCACCGCATCGGCATCTCTACCTACGTCGTTCTTCCCAAATGGAGATCACGCCGAGCCAGTCTGCCGCAGTACGGTCCGGATCGTCTCATGGCTGACCCCGTACTCGGCCGCCAGCTCGCGCAGGGTTCGATTGCTGGCACCGGCGCGGATCGACTCCTCCTGTTCGGCCGAGAGCTTCCGACGCTTAGGCAGGTGGCAGGGAGCGCGCCGGGATTGGCCGGCTACGCCGCGCGGCGGAACGGGGGCAAAGCACAGCGGCTCAGTGCAACGATGGGCATAACGCGGTGACGACACCGATCCCCGTCGCTTCCGCC
>JALZJP010000082.1 GCA_030859715.1 Chloroflexota bacterium | reverse complement strand
CCGCGGCGGGGGACGCCCCCGGCGTCCTGGCAATCGACAAACCCGAGCGGATGCTACGCGACCGTCACCGGCACCTCATAGATAGCGTTCATCAGGTACCCCTTGGCGTTGAAGGGCACCTCTTCCGGCTGTTGGAGGGCGATCTGATCGGTGGCGCGGGAGCGCAGCGTATGCTCGCCGGCGGCTGCCTCCCACGGAAATTCAAATCGAACCCATGAGGCCGGCCCCGCTTCCTCCGTGATCGTGGCCGCCTGCCAGTCGCCGCCATCGATGCTGACCTCGACCCGGTCGATCCCGGCGTAGCCGGACCAGGCGAACCCGGCAATCGTGTGGGCGCCGGCGGTGACGGATGCGTCCGGCACCGGGCTGGTGATGACCGATTTGGCCGGGATCTCACGGACCGGCCGGAGCACGGTTCCGTCGGGGTCGATGAAGACGTAGCTCTCGGTGTTGAAGCTGCCGTCAAACGGGCGGTCGATCAGTTCCAGGCTGACAATCCATTTGGTCGAGGCGATACCGCCCCAGCCGGGGACCAGGAGGCGGACCGGACCGCCGTTTGGCGCCGGCAATGCTTCGCCGTTCATCTCCCAGACCAGCATCACGCCGGGCTCCAGCGCGTGGTCGAGCGGCAGGCCCCGCTGCATCTCCGGGAAGTCGCCGCCGGTGGAGACGACATCGACCACGCCTTCCTGCACGCCCGCCTCGTCGAGCACGTCGCGCAGCGAAACTCCCGTCCACTCCACGTTGCCGATGGCGCCATTGCCCCATTGGGTGCCCTCGGCTTGCTCGCCATCGGCGGCGAACCGGGAGCGGCTGTTGCCGGAGCATTCGAGGAAGGCGGTGAGAGTGTGGACCGGCATCGCCTGGAGATCGGCCAGGGTCAATTCCAGCTCGGTCTCGACCAGGCCGGACACCGTGAGCCGCCACGCCGCGGGGTCGATGTCGATGAAGATCGGGCCGTTCGAGCGGATGAAAAAAGCCTCATTCGGGGTCAGGAACTGATCCATCAGGTCGATCGGCGTCTCAAACGTGGTGGTGCCATGCTGGATCAAATCTGGGCTCTTCCCCAGTGGCTCCAGGATTTCACTGGGCGCCGGCGTCGCCTCCTGGGCCACCGCTGGCTGGCGCAGCGCCGCCGCGATCGCCGGGGCGGAGAGCCCGGCCGCCGCCAGCCGGGCGATCAGCCCGCGCCGGCTCAGTTGAGGCAATGCGCCATTCGTGGTCAATTGAGACGTCTGGTTCAACATCGTGCACTCCTCACGCGCCCGCTTCGCCGTCGACGCCGTTCGCCCGCGCATCCATCGACACCGTCTCAACCCGCTGCCGCCTGACCTCGGTCATCCAGGCCGGCGCGACGGGTTGGGACTTGCTTAGTGTCTACCCCAAGTTCGATGCCAAGCCGGATCCACGGTCTGGTGATTCAGTCCGCGGCCCGTGATTCCGGGGCGCGGGCGGGAGGGGTTGGCGCTTGCCGCCCCGCCTGGTTGAAGAGGCCGCCGAGGAGATCGATCGGGATCGGGAAGACGACGGTGGTGTTCTGCTCGTTCCCGATCTCGGTCAGCGTCTGGAGGTAACGGAGCTGAATCGTGACCGGGTTGCGGCTGATGACCTCGGCCGCGTTGGCTAGTTGCTGGCTGGCCTGGAACTCACCCTCGGCGTGGATGATCTTGGCTCGCTTCTCTCGTTCCGCCTCGGCCTGCCGCGCCATCGCCCGTTGCATCGACTCCGGCAGCTCGACATCGCGGACCTCGACGATGCTGACCTTGATCCCCCACGGCTCGGTTTGCTGGTCGATGATGCGCTGCAATTCGAGGTTGATCTTCTCGCGCTCGGAGAGCAGATCGTCCAGCGCGCCCTGACCCAGCACCGATCGCAACGTGGTCTGCGCGATCTGTGAGGTGGCCCGGATGTAATCGGCAATGTTGACGATGGCGGCGTTCGGATCGATCACCCGGAAGTAGGCGACCGCGTTGACCCGGACCGTGACGTTGTCCTGGGTGATGACCTCCTGCGACGGGATTTCCATGGTGATCGTCCGCAGATCGACCTTTTGCATCCGCTCCACGAAGGGAATCAGCAAAATCAGGCCGGGACCGCGGGGACCAACCAAGCGGCCGAGGCGGAAGACGACGCCCCGCTCGTATTCCTGGACGACTTTGACCGCGGAGAAGAGCACGAAGAGGACAAAGACCACGATGACCACGATGACCGGGAAGAGCGAATCGAACAACACGCGAGCCTCCTCAATTGATCGCCGCGGGCCGCGACGAGCCGGCGCGACGGCGGCGCCTGGTCCTATGTGCCCTCGACCCCGGTGGGCGCGGCGGGGGCCGCCGGCGGCCGGTCGTCGATGACGACGACGCCGGCGCTCGCCGCCTCGGCCGCGGTCGCCGGCCGCACGATCAACCGCAGCGCATCAATCGCGGTCACGGTCACCGGGGTGCCGGCCGGAAGACTTTGCTCCGCTCGATCCTGGAGCGACGCTTGCCAGAGCTCGCCGGTGGCGAAGATCATGCCGTCCGGCGCCAGGGGTTGGCGGACGACGCCGATCGTCCCGATCATGGCCTCGCGGCCGGTAACCGGACGGCGGAAGGCGGATGTCATGACGGAGCCTCCAATGAAGACGAAAAAGCCGACGAGCAACGCGGTCATCGTCCAGATGATCGCCGGCGCGATCTCGAAGCCGGGCACGTTGCCGCCGACCAACAGGTGCGAGCCGAAGACAAAGGCAATGATGCCCCCGATCGTCAGGGTGCCAAAGGACGGCAGGAACAGATCGAGCGCGAAGAGGAGAAAGGCGAACCCGATCAGGAGCACCCCGGCCCAATTGACCGGCAGCGTGCCCAGCCCGTAGAGGGCGACGAGCAGGCTGAGGCCGCCGACGACGCCGGGGAAGACCGCGCCTGGATTCGAGAGCTCGAGGATCAGGCCGAGGCTACCGAGGCTGAGCAAGATATAGGCGATGGTGGGATCGGAGAGGAGGTGGAGCAGTTGATCGAGCCATCCCATCCGCACCTGGCTGGTTTGTGCCCCCGCCGTTGCCAGGGTGACCGGCCCGGACGCCAGCTCGACCGTGCGGCCGTCGATCTCGGTCAGCAATGTCTCCAGGTCAGCGGCCACGAGATCGATCACGTCGAGCCGCAACGCCTCCTCGGCGGTGATGTTGACCGCTTCGCGGACCGCTTGCTCGGCCCACTCCGCGTTTCGATCCCGCAGCGTCGCCAGGTTCTTGATTTGGGAGACGGCATCGTTCGTGATCTTGGCGGTCATCGTCTCGTCGTCGCTGACCGCTCCCGACTCCCCGATAAGCACCGGTGAGGCGGAGCCGATGCGGGTGCCGGGCGCCATCGCCGCGATGTGGGCGGCATAGGTAATGAAGACCCCGGCCGACGCCGCCCGCGCCCCGTTCGGCGCGACATGGGCGATGACCGGGACCTCGCTCGCCAGAATCGAGTCGATGATGTCATCCATCGCGGTCGTCAAGCCGCCCGGCGTGTCGATCTCAAGCACGACGGCGACCGCGCCGTCCGCCGCCGCCCGCGTCATCGCGCTCTCGACATACCGCGCCATGGGCGGCGTGATCGCGCCGTCGAGCTGGATCACCGCGATGCCTGGAACTTGGGCCGAGACCGCTGGCGCGACCGCCGCCAACGCCACACCACAGAGGAGCAGGAAGAGCGCGGCCAGCCCGCCGCCAGGCTGGCTTGCTGGGGACGAGCGGCGCTTAGGCGCGGCGGGCATTGGCGGCCTCCGAGTTCATCATCCTGGCGAAGTATACGTTGGCGGCCGGGGCAACGCCGGAGATGGCGGCACGCGGGGTGCGTTGGAGCCAGCGGCATCATGCCGTCGGCCGCTGGTTTGGGCGGGAGCGATCGGCGTGGTGATCCCGCTCCGGTCCGCGGCGCGTAGTACCCGGCAGAACGACCGCCGGCCGCGGACGTGGCAAGCGTTGTGACACTTTTGTGAAGGATCGGCCGCATCCCGATTACAACCCGGCGGTAGGCTGATCGTGTGAACATAATGTCCGGTCCGGAGACGCGGCGACGGCGCCGGGTTCCCGCCGTCGAAGGAGAGCTCGAGTGAGTTTCATGCCGATGCCGATGATGGTCGGCCAACGATTCCGCCAACTTGACGGCCGCGACCAGGAGCAGGAAGTGACCGTGGTCCGTCTCGTTGAAGATGCGATGGGGTTCCGCCGCGTCGTGTTCCAGGCGCCTGGGGGCCGCGAGATTCACGCCTTCGCGTCACAGATCGAGGCGGCCATCGCCGGCGGTCATTTGAGCCCGGTGGAAGACCTGTTCGGCGTCACGATCCTGGATCGCCATCCGGTTGAGCAGTTGGCCAGCTAATCGTCGGGTTGGCGGCGCGGGGTGCCCTCTGGGCCAATGAATTCCGCGCCGAGCCACCCAGAGACGCGATGTGCAGGTTGCGCTCGGACGGCATCGAGCCCGCACCGTGGCGACCGCCTGACCAAGCGCGGGGCTAAACCCCCGCCCTCCGCGGCCGACAGCAGGTGGCGCGCCAGCGATGATTCAGGAAACTTGCACACCGCGTCAGAGGGTACCCGAAAAGTCCCGTCAGGACTAAAGACGAGGCGCCCCCGAGGCCGTCAACCCTTCCGTTCATCTCTGTTGGAAAAAAAGCGCCGGCAGCACGGGGACTAGGTCCCGTTGCCAGTATCTATCCGGCGGCAACCAGCCGTCGTGGACGACCGCTCGGGGCCGGTTGGCGACCGGCGAAGAGGGTTGCCAGGCCCGAGAGCGAAGGCAGGGCCAGACGCCGCGCCCGAACCCGTTGGTTCATCGGGACTTGGAGTCGAGCGACGGTCGCTGGCGCCGGGGCCGCCGCGCCGCGCCCAACCTCGATGATGGCCAGCGGACGCTCCGGCGGCGCCATCCGGCGGCGATTGCGATCAGGTTGACCGTACCGGATCGAGCGATGCTCGGCCACCAACAGTCGGGGGTCAAGGCCGCGATCCAGGATGCGCAGGGCGTAGATGCCGATCAGCCCGTCGCGGGCTGGGTCGCTGCCACGATCGCTCGTCGCCTCGGTCGTTTGCTTTGGAGCGGCGCTGTCGGCTGGAATAGGTTGGTTCTCGGCCACGGTTGTCTCCCTTCGTATTCCTGACAGGTCGTCAGCGGCGTGACGGGAGCGAACCGACGGGGAGCGCCGCAGTGTGTACGTACACTGTGACAGCATAGCAAGGGCGCGGCGGCAATGCAATGGTAGGACGTCTCCGGCGGGGGCATTCGCGGTCGCCAGGGAACGCCCGACCGGTTCGACGCTCGGTTGGACGGACCCGCTAGGTTCGCGGTTGATCGAAGTCGCGCACCGCGAGACAGCATCTTGCCATCGCCGCCGCTCCGCCTCGTTCAGCCCATGTGCCGCGTACGTACGCGATGTCTCAGCACACGTTGTCGCGATCAACAATGGTGATGATGGACCGCGCCCGCGAAGGCAGCGTTTCTTCTTGCAGGCAGCGCATCGACATGAGGTCTACACTGTCTGTGATAAGGCGTCTAGTCGCCCACGCCGCGCCCGTTCGATCGAGAGTTGAGGATCGGGATGTCCGTCATCGACCACGCGGGTCTCAGGTTGCCCGCCGGGCTGGCCAGGCGGACCGCCGCCTATGGGCCGTCGTTCTGGGCCGGTCTTGACTCGTTGTTTGGCCTCCATCCGGACATCATCTATTTCGGCGGCGGCGTTCCATCCCAAGAGCTGATCCCGGTTGACCGGCTGCGGTATGCCTCCGACCTGGCCTGGGCCGATGCGCCGGCCGCCCTCGACTACGGGGAGGTGGCGGGGTATCGGCCCCTCCGGCACCTGATCGCCGACCGGATGACGGCCCAGGGGACGCCGGTGGACGCCGGCCAGGTCGTCGTCACTAACGGCAGCCAGCAGGCGATCGACCTCGCCGCCCGGCTGCTCCTCAACCCTGGTGACGCGGTGGTGGTTGAGGCCCCGACCTTCATCGACGCCATCCGCTCGTTCGCGGCGTATGAAGCGACGTTCCTCGAAGTCCCGGTCGACCAGGACGGGATGCGGATCGATGCCTTGCGCGAGGTCTTGCGCGGGGCGGCGACGCCGCCGAAGCTGATCTACACCATCCCCACCTTCCAGAATCCATCCGGGACCAGCCTGTCGCTCAGCCGTCGGCGCGAGCTGCTCGAGGTGGCGCGGGAGCATGGCCTGGCCGTGATCGAGGATGATCCGTATGGGGAGCTCCGCTACGATGGCGACCCGTTGCCCAGCCTGCGATCGCTCGATCCCCACGTCATCTATCTTGGCACGTTTTCCAAGACCATCGCGCCGGGTTTACGAGTCGGTTGGGTGGCGGCGCCGGAGCACCTGCTCGAGCTGTTCCGGATGGCGAAAGAGGGGACCGATATCCACACCGCCCGGATCGTCACCCGCACGGTCTTTCACGCCGCCGAGGGGTTCCTGGACGATCACGTCGCGGGCTTGCGGGCGGTCTACCGGGCCCGGCGCGAGGTGTTGCTCGAGACGCTCGCGACTGAGATGCCGGCTGGAATCCGCTGGTCCAAGCCGGACGGCGGGTTCTTCGTCTGGGTCGAGCTGCCGGAGACGATCAATGCCTCGGAGCTGCTGCCGATGGCGGCCGCGAACGGCGTTATCTTCCTGCCGGGCTCTGGCTTCTATCCGAACCCGGCCACCGGCGGCAGCCACGCCCTGCGCTTGAATTTCTCCGCCTTGCCGGAGGATCGCATCCGCGAGGGCATCCGACGATTGGCGGCGGTGATCCGGTAGGTCCGACCTCGCGGCGGCGGGCGCCGCACCGCTCTGCCAACGTTTCAGCCGCGATCCGGATCAGATCGTCAGTAGGCCGCGGCGGGTGGCAAGGGTGACGGCTTCGGTCCGGCTGCCGGCGCCGAGCTTGCCGAGGAGGGAGCCGACGTGAAATTTGACGGTGTGCTCGCTGATCCCGAGCTCCCGCGCGATCGCCTTGTTCGGCAGGCCCGAGGCCACCAGCTCCAGCACCTGTCGCTCGCGGTCGGTCAGGCGATCGGGTGAGCCGACGAGGGTCACGCCGGCGGGATCGGCGGCCGGTGCCGGCCGGAGCCAGGCGCCGGCGATGGCCGGATCGATAATCGTCAGGCCCGCGAGCACGCCATGCACCGCCGCGATCAGCATCGGACCGTCCACCTCTGGCCCCAGGTAGGCAACGGCACCCCCGGCCAGCCCCGGCCCATCGAGATTGGGATCGCCGCCGATCAGGATCGTCAAGGCGTCCGGGTAGGCGTCGCGAATCTCGTCGAGCGCCACGTCGTCGATGCCGCTAAGATCGGCCACGATCACGGCTGGCGCGACGCTGTTGGGCGGGTGCGGCAGCGCGCGCGGCAAACCGTCGCGCCGGAGCTCGAGAGTGTCCGGCGCGATCGGCGCGAGCGATTCGTCAGCCGCAATCAAGGAGATAAGGCCGGCGCGCACGGCGGGATAGGCGGCGACGATCATGACTTGGGTTGGGGCCGGTTGGGCCACGAATGACTCCGAGCTCAGGACCGACGGTTGCGTCGAGGGTGCTATGGCCGCTCCGCCGGCACAATCGTAAACGTTCGCGGCTCACCGCCGCGCAGTGCCTCAACCTGGATCGCGACGCCGGGCGTCAACCGGAGCGTGGCCGCCGGCAACGATTCCTGATCACTAATCACGACATCGCCAAGCCTCGTGATGATGTCGCCGAGCAGCAAGCCGCCACGGTCGGCGGGTGCGCCCTCGGTCAGCTCGGTCAAGATGAAGCCAACCGGCTGGACCTGGTCTCGGAGGTCGATGACAAAGCCGGTGAGCCCGAGATAGGCCGGCGTCGCGCCGGGTCGCTCACCCGCCACGAAATGCTCAACCGTGTTGCTGGGCACCGCGAGTGAGAGGCGGCCGGCGATCATGGTGCTGATCCCGATCACCTTGCCCGAGACATCGACCAGGGGGCCGCCGGAGTTCCCTGGCAACAGCGTGACGTCGGCTTGCAACCAGTCCCCCGTGCGCGGGCCTTCCGTGGTCGTGGCCTGGCCGGCGGCGACAATAATGCCGGTGGTGACCGCGTCGCGAAAGCCGATCGGGTGCCCGATGGCGAAGATGAGCTGACCGGGCCGGACCGTGGCCGAGTCGCCAACCGAGATCGCCGGCAAGCCGCTGGCCGCGATCTTGATGACGGCGAGATCCCGCTCCGAATGGCGGGCTACCACCTCGCCATCGAATTGCCGCCCGTCCCGCAGTGTGATCTGATGGCGATCGCGCCCAGCGACATGGCGATTCGTGACGATGACGCCGTCTTCGCGCCAGATCACGCCCGCCCCGGCCCCGCCCCGCTGGCCGACCACGACGACGGACGGCCCCACCCGCTCGACGATCGCGGCCGCCCCGTCCGAAAAGCCCTGGCTTGCCAGCACACCGGCCGTGACGCCGGCAGCAATCGTAGTGACCATTGGATCGTTTACTCCCATGTACGAGTCGTGAGTCGTAAGTCGTGAGTGGCGAGCGCACGGTTGACGCCGACGAAGGCAGGATCGACGCTCTTTCACGACTCACGAC
>JALZJP010000081.1 GCA_030859715.1 Chloroflexota bacterium | reverse complement strand
ACCCCGTGCCCCTGCGCCCACTGCGCGCAGTGCTCGGCCAGCGTGGCATCCGGGGCAGCGTTGACCTGGGCTTCGAGCGCCGCCGCCTGGTCCGGACCGATCACGGGCGGCCGGCCCGGCGGGGACTGAATTCTTCCTCGTCGCGCACCCTGGTCTCACGAACTCTAGACTCTAGAGACTGAGATACCTTAGTTGCCCATGCCCGTACAGAGGGTTCTGCGTCTCTAGTCCAATTACTGGCAACTCTCAGCTTCTCGCTTAGATATGTGGTCTCCGTTCCTACCCATGAACCAGACCAGAAGTTACTGAAGAGTATGTCGCCAACATCAGTTGAGTGCTCTCTTATGAGGAATCGAGCGAGTTGCGGTAACTCGTCCTTATCCGGAATCTTCAGCACAGCCGCCACGGCTTTCGCACCTGAGCTACCCTGCTGCCTTATCCAATCTTCCACAATCTCACTTGGAATGCTCAACACCAAGTTGATTTCGGTGAGATCCCAGCGTAGGTGCAAGCTTCGTTGCGGCTGCATAACGTCATTCCCAACTACCGCCCAGACTTCTCGCGGGCGGTGCCGTGCAGCAAGGACAACCAGCTCAAGCCGAGGATCTTGAAAACTCGGCTCTCCGTCACGGTAGAGACTCAATACTGTCTCTGCAACTCGCAGCGGCTCCGTGTCGACAAAGCTTCGAGCCACAGTCTTCCACCAAAACCCGGCATTCAAGTCTTGGCTCCAACCTGCTGGATGGTCGAGCAACTGCCATGCACGCACTTGGAGTTCTCCTGGAAGCTCATTATTCCGCTCTACAAGACGCGCTAGTATCTCTAGTCCCGAAGTAACAGCTCGCGTCGAGCCATCACTGACCATACGGTCAACGGCGCGGCTGAGTTGAGATTGAGATATTCCGAGCAGCCACCGGTCCTGACGCAACCATCCGAGCAACGACGCGTCCATCCAACCGCGATCGATAAGGTCAAACAGCCTATTGACCGCATGGTCACTTGGATCGCCCCGGAGTGTCGCATCAATGACTGCGAGCGCGAGCTTCTGTTCGGAGGCCCACGAGTCAAGCATCTGGATGCGCCACAATTGTCCTGACTCCCCAGTGGCGTTTTCTCGCCCAATCAAGTATCCGCTAAGTAGCCTGGGGTCAAGTGATGTCGCTGCCCTGTCGCAGAGCCGCTCAAGCCAAGAAAGGCTTCCGTCAAGTTCCCCCAGCCGCAAGGCGAACTCCCAAATGAAATACGCCTCGCCCGAGAATAACCATGGAAGGAGAGGTTCGAGCTCGTTCGGAGATAGGTATGCTTCTTCGGCGAGTGATACGGCGACGGACTCTAGCGACGGTTCACCCGCGTCCTTATCTCGCCAGTTGCCTATCATCCCGGGGCCGAGATATCGCCTAGTACGGTCCTCCAGAGAGGAGCCGAACAACCGATTTGCCACGCGCTCAAGCTCGTGCCGGAGTTCATCAGGCAAAGTCATATTGTGGCTACGAAGCAGCCATTGAACCTCATTCCACATCTTTCGGCGCTCCGAGTCGTCAGTTGGCTGCCAACTCGCGAGTAGAGGCAGGAGGTCATCGCTGAGTCCGGCCAGGAACAGTTCACGAACGCGTTCACGAAAGATCGCTCGCGCTTCTAAGGCCACATCGGGCGCCGGGTCACTCATGAGAGACACCAACCGTGTCAGGGAGGCCCGCTTTACAACCCTAACCTCATCCCAGGTCTGTGGCTTCCAAAATGCTGGCGGTACGATGGTTTCCGAACCAAGGACTCCCACTCGCTCGTTTCTCGCGAGTGCCGATGCAAGGCCAACAACAGCCAGCCGACGTGTTGATGGCGAATCGGAGGCCATTGCCTCGTCAATGAGAACGAGACGTTCAAGTGCAGGAACTTCGGTTTGTGCTAGCATCAAGAGAAAGAGTTCGCCCCAGACACCCGTTGCATTATTACTGTACGTCTGGTTTTCTGCCTCGGCCAATCGTCGCAGCAAGCGACCTGCTGGAAAGAACGTAGCTTGATATTGGGCAAGGGCCTGTAGAATCCAAACAAGTTCACTCCGCGCATCGCGAAAATCCAAAAGGTCTTCGTGTGACGTATGCGAGAACATATTCTCCAAACGTTGAAGCGCCGCCATAGGATGGCCCTTAGCGAGGACGGAGAAAACTTTCGCTGTCCGCGGATAAGAGATAGCCGAGAGGCTGTCAAATGGTCCAGTGGGTCCCATCAGCTCTGCAACCACTCGCTCGACTTCAGGGAGACCGTGCAGGCTCCCAAGACGCTCATAAAATGCCGTCTGGCTGGACAGATTTGGGAGACTGGCGGCGAAGTCGAGGACCTGGTCACCGCGTCCGTCCCAGACCTCGCTGGCCAACCATATGGCAAGCAGTTCAGGAGAGATGTACCAGTAGCGACCGCGTGTGATAACGATGCCTTGCCTCTGTGCAGGCCCAAGTAGATGGCGCATTTCGCACCAAGAAAGCCCCATGAATCGTGCAATCGCCTGGCCTTCCTCCGCGACGTCATCTCGAAAACCGACGCGGGTAAGCAAGGCAACTCCTTGAAGTGCTCTCCGACCTTCTTCGGTTGGTGCAAGTAGGTTCTTCACGAGATTGGATATGGCAAGATCGCTCCCGAGTTCGCCGACACTCCTTGTTCCGCGTGCTATTGCCTGGGCCACAAGGACGGCGAGCTTTACATAGCCACGCGCTTTCGCGGCAACCCACCGAATCTGCTCATCTGGAAGGGGAGCTGCGGCGGCAACGACACGCTCCATTGCTTCAATACTCAGCGGATTGAGTACGAGCACGAATTCGCCGCTTGTCATGCCGGGTCCGACCGTAATCAATCGAAGACGGCCGTTGCAATGCGAGGCCCATTCAACCAGACGCTGACAATGATCTTCGTCGCATTCGTCCACAATCAAGTTGACCCTCACTTGCTCATTTACCGCCACCCAATTAAAGAGAGTCCGCGATGGTACCCCACTGCTATACAATGTTACTGAGGCGAGATTCGCATGCTTAGCAGCTTCAAGCGCCAGTCGCGTTTTACCCACTCCTGCCAAGCCTTGAATGCGATAGTTATACGTAGTTGGATTGCTCCCCAACACTGCCTCTGCAACATTCTCTATGATGTCGATTCGCGGCTGATCTGGCTCGAACGCTATGGCATGGCGGCCGTATTCCAGTTCGAGATCGGCACGAGTAAACGTTTGGATCTGCGGCCGGAGGCTGAACAACGCGGCTGGGTCGCTTGAGGCCCAGCTCGCGATCTTGTCGGCGGCCAGAAGCCGAACAGGTCCTATACACCCGGCCGCTCGAGCCCTCTGTTCGAGAATCTTCTGTTTGGCGCTCAGTCCATGCGCACCGCGAGCAGTGACACCTCGTCCAAGGACAAGGGTATAACCACCGCCCTCAGTGAATACCTCCTGTACGCCGGTTTTCATCAGTTCAAGTTCGAGGTCCGTCTGAGAGCCCGTCTTGGATGTCGCCGTAGGCCAAGCCTTCTTAAATTGCCATGCCATTAGCCCCGTCCCGAGAAACTCGTCGCTGTCGTAACCACTTAGATCAGTGATTGCGTCGACCCCACCGTCGGGTTCATTGATTCTTAGAGTCGTATGCGCACGATCGAGAGGGAGCCGCAGCCAGCGGGCGCGGTTCTGGATTAGGTCGCCAACGAGAACAACCAATGCGGTCTCGTCACGGTCCGCGACTTCTTTCTCGCTGATGGTGAAGACTTCGAGATGTTCTACCGTCAACCCGTTCAGTCCTCCAGTCCACCCCGATCGCAAAGACGGCTAACGGCGACTTCGCTGCGTGTGATTTGCGCGGTCACTGCAAATTGCTCGATATACCGGAATCCAACGGACGGCAGCCTGTTATCAGCCAACTTTACGATTACTCATACCAAAGACCAAGCGTTCTCTTCTGAGGTTCCAAGATACCGGATGGCCTGGATACTCTTGAGCGAGTCGGGCCTCCCGACACATCAGTCTAGTGGACCACCGACGTCCACTCAGGGTGTAGGACAATAGACATCGGTATCAACCTTGCTGGTACTGGGATAAAACTGGGAGTATGAACGGAGCGACTGGTGAAGAGCACGGCGGAGATCGTCATCATTGGGGCCGGGATCATGGGCTGCGCCATCGCCCACGCCCTGGCCGAACGGGGCCAGACCGATGTCGTGGTGCTGGAGCAGGACCAGATCGGCCGCGGCGCCACCGCCGACGCCGCCGGCGGCATCCGCCAGCAATTCTCGACCGAGACCAACATCCGATTGGCGACCTACTCGGTCCGGGTCTGGGAAACCTACCAGGAGCGGTTCGGGATCGATATCGGGCTCCGTCAGCAGGGCTACCTCTTCCTCTTGAACGACGCGGCGGAGGAACCGGTCTTTCGGCGCAATCTGGAGCTGCAACAGCGGTTGGGGGTGCCGGTCCAATGGGTTGCGCCGGCCGAGATCGCGGCGATCAACCCGACCGTCGTCCTGGACGATGTCGTCGGCGGCACCTTCTGCCCGGAAGACGGCTGGTGCGATACCTACGGCGCCACGGTCGGCTTCGCCCAAGCCGCGCGCCGCCTTGGCGTCGGCATCGAGGAAGAAGCGCCGGTCACCGGGATCCGGGTCGAGCACGGCCGGGTGCGGGCGGTGGAGACACCCCGCGGCACGATCGCGACGCCGCTGGTGATCGTCTGCGCCGGTCCCCACAGCCGGAGGGTCGGCGCCCTGGCCGGGGCGGAGCTGCCGGTCGATCCGTTCCGGCGGATGAGCTTCATCACCGAGCCGTTCGCCGCGGCCCCGGCCACCTTGCCGATGACGATTGAGTTTTCCAGCGGCCTCTATTTCCACCCCGAGAGCCGCGGCTTCCTCTTCGGCATGGGCGACCGGACCGAGGCCAGCTCGTTCACCAAGACCATCGACGAGGCGTGGATGCTGACCACGGTCGAAGCCCTGGTGAGCCGAGCCCCGGTCTTCGCCGAGGCCAACGTGATGCGGGGCTGGGCCGGGTTCTACGAGATCACCCCGGACGACAACCCGCTGCTCGGCCACGTCGATGGCCCGGACGGCCTGGCGGTGGCGGCGGGCTTCAGCGGCCACGGCTTCATGCAAGGACCGGCGATCGGCGCCTGCCTGGCCGAGCTGATCCTGGACGGCGCCGCGACCACGGTCGACATCACCCCCTTTCGCCCCTCCCGCTTCGCCGACGGCGCGCCGATCACCGAGCATACTGTCATCTAACGATTCGACCCCGGTCCGGGACACGACGATACGTCTCGCGATTGCCTCGCCGCCGGGCGGAGCAATCGGCGACAAGGCGGTGAGCGCGAAGAGATGGCGACGACGATCGGCGTGGCGCGGCTAACGCTCTATCTCGACGACAGCTTCTCGTTGAAGGACAAGCGGCACGTCGTGCGCTCGATCACACAAAAAGTGCGAAGCAAATTCAACGTCGGCATCGCCGAGGTCTCGGATTTGAACGACATGCGGGTGGGGACGCTGGCGATCGTCTGCGTCTCCAATAGCGCCCCCCACGCCGACCAGATGCTAGCCACCGTGATCAATTTCATCGAGGCGCGGGTCGAGCTCGGCGTCCTCGGCGAGATCGAAACGGAGCTGATCCCCTACGGTGATTGATCGCCGCGGCTCCAACTTTGGTGCCATGTCCTTCAAAGCTCCGTGCGTGTCCCCGGCTCCGTCGCTGTCGGGCATGTTCGAGAGTCGTGGCGATTCATTCACGTCCCGACTCGACAATTTTCTTAATTGCGATTATTATCTATGCGATTATCATATACGTGTGACGATCTCCGTTGCCATGATCCCGTCAGCCCAATTGGACACAGCCATGATGAACACCGCTTTCCCGTCAGCCTTCTCCGCTCCCACCGACAGTCCGGGCTTCATGTTGTACTTCGTGAACAATGCTTGGCAGGCCCGGCAGCGAGCGGCGCTCGCCCCGCTCGATCTAACCCTGGTTCAGTTCGCGCTGCTGGCGGGGGCGGTGTGGCTGACGCGCGACGAGTCGCCATTGACCCAGGTGCGGCTCGCCCGGCACGCCCACCTCGACGTGATGATGACCTCGACCGTGGTTCGCACCCTGGAACAGAAGCGCCTGCTCAGGCGCGGGGTCCATCCCGCCGACAGCCGGGCAAAGACGGTCCAGGTCACCGCCGCCGGCCGGCGCCTTGCCTCCGAAGCGCTGGGCGTGGTGGAAGCGATTGACCACGCTTTCTTCGCCGCCTTGGGACCGGCCACGGCCGAATTCACCGCCCATCTGCGGCACCTTGTCGCGACCGCCGAGACGTCCCCGGCGACGTTGTAGCGCTCAACCGAGGAGCCAGCATGAGCCCACGCCATTCAGCGACCGCACCAGACACGGCGCCCGATCGCGATGAGACTCCGGTAGCCGCCGGCACCCTCCGCGCCGTCCCGCCGTTCGATTTCTTGCAATCGCTGGCCTTCATCGACTCATTCGCGCCGGCTCAGTCCGAGCAAATCACCACGGCGACCTGCCTAAGCAAAGCATTCATCGTCAATGGCCGGGCCATCGCCGTCAGGATCGCCGCCACGGCAGCGGATGCGGCGCCTGAGCTGGCGCTCTCCGTCCGGTCCGACGCCGTGATCACCGCCGAGCTCCTGGTCGCGACCATCGACCGCGTCCGATTCTACCTCAGTCTCGACGACGATCTGCGCCCGTTCTACGCGATCGCGCGGGCTGATCCCGCGTTTGCTCCGGTTTTGGCGCGGCTGCATGGGTACCACCAGGTGAAATTACCGACCCCGTTCGAGAACGCGGCCTGGGCCATCCTCAGCCAGCGCACCCGGATGCCGACCGCGCGACGAGTCAAGCACGCGTTGACCGAAGCGCTTGGCCGGAGCATCGTCGTGGCCGGCACGACCCTCCGCGCGTTCCCCGAGCCGGCGGCGGTCGCGGCGGCGACGGTGGCCGACCTCGCCCGGATCATTGGCAATGACCGGAAGGCGCGCTACCTGGCGGCGGCGTCGAGCGCCTTTGCCGAAGTTGACGAGGCGTTCCTCCGCCACGGCCCGAGCGACGACGTGGAAACGTGGCTCCGCGACATTCCCGGCATCGGCCCCTGGTCAGCATCGTTTGTCCTGATCCGCGGCCTGGGCCGGATGGAGGCGGCGCCCGTGGAAACGGAGCTGGCGCGAGCGGCGGCCCGGTGGTACGGCCCGCTGTCACCCGACGAGCTGACCGAGATTGCCCGGCGGTACGGTCCCTGGCAGGGCTATTGGGCGCATTACCTGCGCGTCGCGCCCGACCTTGCGTCGCCGGCAGCCCGATGAGCGAGGGGCGGGCGGCTCAGAGCCAGCCGCTGCGGCGAAACACCAGCAGCAACGAGCCGCCCACGGCGAGCATCAGCCCGAGGGCAAAGGGATAGCCGAGCGTCCAGTCCAGCTCCGGCATGAAGTCGAAATTCATCCCGTAGACGCTGGCGACCACGGTCATGCTCATCAGGATGATCGAGGAGGCGGTCAGCGTCCGCATGATCTGGTTGAGCTTGTTGCCGGTCAAGGACAAGCTGGCGTCGAGCGCGCTCGACAGCAGGTCGCGGTAGAGGTCGATCGCGTCGGTGACCCGCAGCAGATGGTCGTACACATCCTGCAAATAGACGATCTCGCGATCGCCAAAGTGCGGCGTGTCCCGCCGCAGGATCGCATTCAACACGTCGCGCTCCGGCGCCACCACCCGGCGCAGCATGAGAAGATCCTTCTTCAGGGCGAAGATCGCGGCCTGGACCCGCGGCTCGCCGGTGGCGAAGACCGCGGACTCGAGGGCATCGATCCGGTCGGCCAGGGTGTCGATGACGGGGAAATACTCGTCGACGATGGCATCCAGCAGGTCGTAGACGAGAAATCCGACCCGAGACCCGCCCCGCCCCTTCTGCCGGCACCACCGACCGGCGGTCGCGGCGATCGCCGGCAACGGGCCGTGGTGGATCGTAACGAGGAAGTTTCCTCCAACAATGAGATGGATTTCGTGCGTTTGCAGCCCCGCCTCCTCCGGCCAGGACAAGGCAAAGAAGACGATGACGAGATAGGTGTCGTAGTGATCGAGCTTGGGCCGCTGGCGAAACCGCTCCGCATCCTCCCGCGCCAGCGGGTGCAGATGCACGGCGTCACCGAGCCGCTGGAGGTCGGCCGGGCTTGGGCTCTCGACATCGATCCAGGTGATCGTGTCCTCCCGGCGCAGCAGCTCCTCAAGCCGCGCCACCGGCAGCTCGCCGCGGATCCCGTCGCCATTGCCATGGACCTTGATCGTGATCATCGGCGCTGGCCACCTTGCTTCCTCACCGCGCGATTGAGCCAGCCATCGTCTTCGGGAGCGACGCCAACGGTGCGCCCGGATGATACCGGAACGGGCCGGGGCCTCGCGCCATGTGGGCTCGACGCTTCCCGTCGCTTCCCGTCAACCACGGGAAGCGTCGCATGGTATACTTTCCGTGGGCACCTTGCAGGCGCTTCGCGTTCGTGTGCGTCTCCGCTCCGGCCGTAGCACGATGGCTACCGAATCACCCGGTTCCGTTCCGGCCCGGAATGGCGGCCGTTCGATCTCGTTGATTCGACTGATGCCTGGTCCGTGACTGGTCTGTTGCATCCGGCGTTGACGTTGGATATCGATTGAAGTTTCAACCCGCGAACAAGGAGTGGACTTTTTGCCAAAGAAACCGCAATACCGCAAGCCGCCGCGGCCGGTGAAGACCCCGGCCGGCACCGCACCCCCCGAGGAGCGGATCCGTCGTGACAACCCCGATGCGATCACGGTCGATGGCCGTGTCGTCGATGCCCTGCCGAACGCGATGTTCACGGTCGAGCTCGAGAACGGGCACAACGTGCTCGGTCATCTCGGCGGCAAGATGCGCAAGAACTTCATCCGCGTCTTGCCAGGCGACCGCGTCGTGGTCGAGCTCTCGCCCTACGACCTGACTCGCGGCCGGATCACCTTCCGCCACCGCTAGGCCGGCGGCCGGAACGATTCCCGGCGGGCGATCATTGCCCCACCTCCACGCTGCCGAGGTTACCGCGGATCGCCCGCCGGGCAAGGAGATTGGATGCCGGCCTGGACGTCCGACGAAGAGCTATTTGCGCTCTGCCGGCGCGAGCTGTTCACCGCCGTCGTCGGCGACGTGATGGACAAGATGGGGCTGCTCCGGCAGTTCCTCCCCCCGCCCATCCAGCCGTTGAGGCCCGGCATGGTCTTGGTCGGCCGGGCGATGCCGGTCCTCGAAGCCGATGTCTTCGCCGAATCCACCGATGCCGCGACCAACCCCGTCATGGCCCGGCCGTTCGGCCTCATGCTGCATGCCCTCGACGACCTGAAGCCGGGCGAGGTCTATATCTGCACCGGCGCCTCGCCCCGCTACGCCCTCTGGGGCGAGTTGATGACCACCCGCGCCCGTCACCTAGGCGCGGCCGGGGCCGTCCTCGATGGCTACCTCCGCGACACCGCCGGCATCCTGGACCAGGATTTTCCAACCTTCGCCCACGGCAGCTACGCCCAGGACCAGGGTCCGCGCGGCAAGGTGATCGACTTCCGGGTGCCGATCGAGATGGACGGCGTTCGCATCACCCCTGGCGACATCGTCTTTGGCGACCGGGACGGCGTCTGCATCATCCCCCGCCCGGCAGAAGCCGAAGCCATCACCCGCGCGGTCGAGAAGGTGCGCGGCGAGCACCTGGTCCGGCAGGCGATCGCAGGCGGGATGAGCGCCAGCGCCGCCTTCGACAAATACGGGATTATGTAACCTCTCTCAAACCAACAGCATGCTGCTCCGGCAGGGGTCTCACGATGATCGAGGCTGCCCGCCGCTCGACTTGTGCCAGGTCATAGATCACCTGTATCCGGAGCCAGAACTCCGGGGTGCTGCCCACCGCCTTCGATAGTCGCACGGCCATCTCCGGTGATATACCGGCCTTGCCATTGATGAGGGACGATAGCGTCGGGCGGGACACGTTCAGCATCTCGGCCGCCGCGGTCACCGTCAGTCCGAGATCGTCGATCGCGGTTCGGATAAGGCGGCCAGGATGCGCTGGTTCTTTCGTCGCCATCCGTGGTTCTCTACTTGGATTGACGTATCACCACCATTCGATGCGATTGTCGGCACCAAGTATAATGGACCCAGAAGAAAAGCAGGAGACACCTCATGAATCATCGAACAATGCCCTCCCAGACGACCCCGACCGCCGGCTTACCAAAACCGACGCCGCTGCCGCCTCCCGGACCGTCGAGCATCATCATCCGAACTCCGTATCCGCTGCCGCCCCCAGACGATGTCCGATCACAGTAGGAGCAGCGCGGCACCAGCCGCCAAAGAAATGAAGAAGCCCTCGACAAACAGGGCGCCGGTCGCAAACCCAACAAGTTGCGCCTTTCGGAGGAGCAACGGCCGGTTGGTAGCGGAAGATGCGGCGTACTCTTCCGCTACCCAGCGTCTGAGCGCCGCCCCTTCGATCTCTTGGCTGTGCACTGCAGCGTCATCAGGTCTGGCCTGAACTCAAACGCTCGAATTCGACGTGCGGCCCCTGCTGCCACCAGAAGTCCGATATAGACGAGGACCGCTACCCCCAAGAGCCATTCCGTGATTGCTGGCAGCACCTGACCCGAGAGCGCCAGCAGGCCGAACGTCACTGGTAGCACGGTGCTGCCGACGCCAATCCCACTCAGCGCCTTCGTGTCGAGAATATCGGACGTTGCGATTTGGCTATCGAGGAGGCGCTCGGCAAATGTGAAATAGACTTGGTCAGAGGAGGGGGCATCACCTGCCGCGTCCGCGCTGACCGTCCCTTGCTCCCATTCGATGGGTGCTGGAATGTAGAGGCGTCGACGTAGCCAAGGACGCAACCACACGAGCCCCCGTAGAATCGCCAGCAAGCCCAAGAGCGCTACGCCAAGCACGAGTAGCGGAAATCCGTCGGCGACCACCTATGCTCCTGACCAACCTCCGACGTCGTGGTCCGCCGCCATGTTCGCACCGCGGTCGTAACCGTTTACGAGTGGCAGAGGCGGTACGGTAGCATAGGGAGACGGGATGTCGTGACCCATTCGCTCAACGCCGACAGCGAGCGTGGTGAACTGAAAATGCAGCCGATCGCAACCCTCCGAACCATCCAGGTCGGGACGCCGAACCGCTATATGCACCGTGAGTCTGAGGCATCGGCGGCGCGGCCCTGGGAGACCTCGTTTGTTCGTGCGCCAAGCCCGGACCGGCGCTGGCTCTACATCACGCATCTTGATGGCAACGCCCAGGCCGACACCAAGAACCACGGCAAGCTCAACCAGGCGGTGCTGCTCTACGCGGCGGCCCACTATCCATGGTGGCAATGCGAGTTGGGCCGGCCCGAGATCGGCCCCGGCGGCTTCGCCGAGAATTTCACCCTCGACGGCATCACCGAGGCCACGGCCCACATCGGCGATACCTACGCCATCGGCGACGCCCGGATTCAAGTAACCGGTCCCCGCTATCCTTGCTACAAAATCGCGCGGCGCTGGGGCATTCCCGGCCTCAATGGCTTGGTCGCCGCCACCGGCCGCACCGGCTGGTACTGCCGGGTCCTGGAGGAAGGCTGGATCGAGCCCGGCCTGCCGCTCCTGTTGGTCGCCCGCCCCTATCCCGACTTCACCATCGCCCTGGTCAACGACTTCGGCCACGGCCGCAACCAGGACTCCGCCACGGCCGAAGCGCTGGCCGCCTGCCCCCTGCTCCCGGACTTCTGGCAACGCCTGGTCGTCGCCCGCCCGGCCGGACGTGAGTCGTGAGTCGTGAGTCGTAAGCAACGGGGTGTCGGGCGAGCATCAGCACATCGCTTGACACCTCATCGCGAGCGCCCCATGCTCTTCACGACTCACGAC
>JALZJP010000079.1 GCA_030859715.1 Chloroflexota bacterium | reverse complement strand
GGATCTCATCGTCCTCCTGGCTCTGGCACGCCAAATACCTCTGGCCGCGTTCACCGTGGATTGGCTCGCCGCCACTCCGCCGCCACCCGGCCCAGCGTCGCGAACCTCACTCCGTCGTGCCCCTGGAAGAAGGCGATCAGCCGCTCCAGCATCAGCATCCGGTGGCCCCGGCCAATCACTTGCGGGTGCATGGTCAGGGTGTAGACGCCGCCCTCGACTTCGCGATACATGTAGGTGAACTCGTCGCGCCAGATCTCCTCCACTTTCGATGCCGCCGACAGCCCCGGCGAGCGCCGATTCGTCAGCGACAGGTACTCGAAGTGGGGAAAATCGTCCAAGATCCAACTCACCGGCAGTTCGACCAGATCGACCTCCGGCCCAAACAGGTACGGCCCGTCCGCCTGGATCACATCGCCCACCCGGCACCGGTAGGGCTGAAAATCCTGTCCCATGAGCGAGCTTTCATACTGAAACCCCGCCTCCAGCAGCAGCTCGACCGTGTGTGGGCTGTTGTCCCAGGCCGGCGACCGGTAACCGGCGGGCCGCACGTCCGCCGCCCGTTGCAGCGCCAGGAAGCCGCGCTCCAACACCGCCCGCTCCTCGTCCCTGGTCAGGGCAGCGGGGTTCTCGTGCAGGTAGCCATGATGCCCGATCTCATGCCCGGCGGCGACGATCGCCCGCACCGCCGCCGGGTACGTGTCGGCCGTATGCCCGGTTACGAAGAACGTCCCCGGCACTCCCGTTTGGGCCAGCAGGCGCAAGATACGCTCGACCCCGACCACGCCGAACTCGCCGCGGGAGATCGCGCTGGGCGACATGGCCCCCATCGGTCCGATCCAGAGCGAGATCGCATCGAAATCGAACGTGAGACAGACCGTCGCCCGGTGGCCAACCATGGAGCCTCCATTTTTCAGCGATCTACGCATAGTACTTGAATACCCAGGGAAGCCTTGAAACTGAACGAGTAGCGGGATGTGCCTCCGCGCAATTGAGTCCTCATCAGGTATCGTCGTGCGCCAATCTGGCGGGGACGACTCGTTGTGGATTTCCCCCGAGGCGTGCCGAGTGACGTATCGTACCGGCTTGGATTGGTCGGGTGATCCTGGAGATCCGACCAAGTCGGAATCATCGCCGCTCCTTGTCGTTGTGGCGGCACACATAGCCGAAACCGATTCGACCAGCCAAAGCAGGAGACGAAAGCGGTGAGGACAACGGAAGCCGTCATCAAAGCCGCGCTCCGAGGGGCAGGGCGGCTCGACAAGATGCCGATCGTACGGCCCAGACCGGATAGCCATCTCAGTGATGGGCTGATCGTGCAGGTCGCTGACATGTATGCCGGAGCGATCCACGAGAACACGGGCGTGGGCGAGCCGCACCAATTATCGGCACTTCGGGGGCGGATTACGCTGGTCGGGTCTGAATCTGGACGGATCGAATCGTAGGTAGAGGAAACCCCCGCCGCTGCTCCGGTTGGTACCGGCCCGCCCCACACGGTCGGGGACGACTCCACGGCGGGGAAAAAGACGTAAAGTCCTTTTGTGATGGCTCGATCGGCCCGCTGTCGCGGACAAACCGAGTACGTGAAGAGTAAGTGAACCAGGACACGCGATGCAATCCAGTCAGCGCCCGACTCGCGAGCGGTGCCTCGCGGGTGACATAACCTATGGTATACTTCGTATTCGTAAGGGATGCATGGCCGTTTCGCCATGCGACAGTACGCCAATGGACCCTCAGATTTTCGCGTAGCGCGGGGGACGTCGAGCCGTACTGACCGGCTCCGCCGTTTCTCCTTGCTTGCTTTTGCCATGCGCCGCGCGAACTGAGGGAATTGTTCTGTTGTCTGTTCAAACTCACGGTACTTCAACCAACGAGGCCATCGCTTCGTTCGATTCGCTGCGTCTCAGCCCGGCGATGCTCCAAACGCTCGACCGGCTCGGCTTTGAGACGCCGACCCCCATCCAAGCCGCCGCCCTGCCCGCCCTGCTCGATGGCCGCGACGTCATCGGTCAGGCCCGTACCGGCTCCGGCAAGACCCTCGCCTTCGGCATCCCCGCGATCGAGCTGGTCGATCCGCGGCGGCGCGAGGTCCAAGTCCTGGTCCTGGCCCCGACCCGCGAGCTGGCGATCCAGGTGGGCGGCGTCATGGAGCAGCTGGGCAGGGCCAAGGGCGTCTCCGTCGGCCTGATCTATGGCGGCAAGGCGTTCGGGCCGCAGCGCGATCAGCTCCGGCGCGGCGTCAATATCGTTGTCGGCACCCCCGGCCGGGTGCTCGACCTGCTGAACCAGGGCGCGCTCTGGCTCGATAAGGTCCGCTTCTTGGTGCTCGATGAAGCGGACGAGATGCTCGACCGCGGCTTCGCCCCCGATGTCGATCGCATCATCGCCCGCGCCACCCCCGATCGCCAGACCGCGCTTTTTTCCGCCACCGTGCCCGATTGGGTCCGCACCACCTCGACCCGGCACCTCAACCAACCGGTGACGGTCACGGTCGACCCCCGGCCGGAAGACAGCGCCCCGATCGACCACGATGCCTACGACGTGATCAATGGCGACAAGCTGGCCGCGCTCCAAGATTTGCTGGATCACCGGGGCGAAGGCTCGATCCTCGTCTTTGGCCGCACCAAGCACGGCGTCAAGAAGCTCGCCCGCCAGCTCGAGCACGCGGGCTATCCGGTCGCCGCCTTGCAGGGTAACCTCTCGCAGAATGCCCGCGACCGGGTGATGGCCGATTTCCGCGCCGGCACGGTGCCGATCCTGCTGGCGACCAACGTCGCCGCCCGCGGCCTCGATGTGACGCACGTTTCACAGGTGATCAATGTCGAGCTGCCGGAATCCCCCGAGCTGCTGACGCACCGCATCGGCCGCACCGGCCGGATGGGACGCCAGGGCCGGGCCATCACGTTGCTGGGTGAGGGCGACGGCCCGAAATGGCGGCAATTGGAGCGCGGCCTCGGCAAGCGCATCCCACGCTCGCCCTGGCGCGGCGCGAAGACGGCCCTCAACGGCTCGGCCGCGCCACCGGCCGCGCCGTCGCTGGCCAAGACTGAACCGATCGCGGTCGGTCAGCCAGGCCCCGAGCGCCGGCGCCCGCGGCAGACCGCCCCGGCCACGCCGCGACCAACCTACGAGCCACGCCGGCCGCGTCCGGCCCCGGCCGATGCCATCGGCCTCGACCCGGCGGCGGATCGCGTCGGGGACATGGACAACGCGCAACAGTTGGCTGTCTCCCACGGGCGCGACCCGCGGCGGCCGGCCTGGGTCGCCGCCGAGGCTGACCGCCCCCGGTCGTCACGATCCCGCCAGCGCCCCGGCGCCGAGCCCGCATCAACCGCGACCTACCAGGTCGTGTGCGACGAGTGTGGCCAGCAAGCGGAGGTCCGGTTTCAGCCGGACCCCAATCGCCCGGTCTATTGTGGCGACTGCTATCGCGGCCGGGGCCGGGGCCGTCGCCCGGTCGCCGCGGTGGCCTAGCTCGGTTCTCAGCAGGGTTGTCCAGCGCGGTCGCCGACCTGGCGTCGCGGGGGTGCTCCTGGGCCACTGGACGTCCGCGTTGACCAGCACGAAGTCACCCAAGGGGTACCCGCCGGGTACCCCCGGGGTGACCGAGGACGTGCACCTCCCGAGCCGTCAACTCGTTCGATAATTGCCGTAGCCGGCCACTGTCAGCGCCATGCACCTGGATTCCGCTTTACGCGGCGGTCGGTCCGTGGTGGCGGATCGACTGGAGGGCGCCGGTCAGCCAGAGCAGCAGGGGGCCGCCGAGGCCGACGATCAGACCCACCAGGGCAAAGGTCAGCGGGGCGCCCAGGAGCGGGGTGACGATCCCCATCAGATAGAAGAAGATCGCCGCCGCCAGCGCCACGACGGCGCCCCAGGTGGCGTAGACCCGGCCCCGCAGGCGCTCCGGCACCGCTTCCGCTAGGTAGGCCTGAAATGAGATCACCGCCCAGGCATCGGTGAAGCCCAGGGCAAACCAGGCGGCGTAGATCACGGGCAGCGGCGGGGTGAAGAAGGCGGCAAGCAGGAAGAGGGGACCGAGGTAGCCGATCGCCATCAGCCGCGGGCGGCCGATCCTGAGCTCGACCCGGCTCGCGACCAGGGCGCCGAGGACGGCGCCGGCGCTGAACGATGTGGTCATCAGGGCGAAGGCGGCATCGGCCCGCGCCGCCAGTTGCAGTGTCTCCTGGGTGTAGACGACGGCGGTCACCACCAGGGCGCCGCTGACGAGCTGCCAGAGCATCTCGGAGGCAGTGACGCCGCGCACGATCGGGATCGCGCGGACCGCCCGTAGCCCCTCCCCAATCTCTTGCCGCGCCGATTGCCACAGCCCGCCGGGCTCGGCCCGGTCATCGACGGTCGAGTGGAGAGCGCTCGGCACCACCAGCTTACGGAGCGCGAACAGCGAGCCAATGAAGCAGAGACTTTGAATCCAAAACGCGGGGCCGGGTCCGGACGTGGCAATGATGCCGGCCCCGGCGGCGGGGATGACGACCCGGATGATGCCGCGGGTCACCTGCACCAGCGACAACGCGGGCACCAGCCGGTCCGGTCCCGCCACCGACGGGACCAGGGCCAGCTCCGCCGGCCGGGCTACCGCGTCGCCGAGCGCGATGCCGACCGCGAGCACCGCGATCTGCCAGATCTCGGCCGCGAACGGCACCAGCGTCACCAGCACCAAGCGCTCGGCATCGGCCAGGATAATCAAGCGGCGCCGGTTGAGGCGGTCGGCGAGCAACCCCGCGATCGGGGCCAGCACGACCCGCGGCAGGATCAGGACGAGGGCAATGAAGCCGACCAGCGCGGCCGAGCCCGTCAGGCTATACACGAGCAACGGCATAGCGATCTGAGCCAGCGCCTCGCCGGCGGCCGACCATGATTGGGCGGCCCAGAGCCGGCGCAGGTTCGGCTCCGCCAGCAAGGCCAGCACCCCCGGCGGGTTAGAGCGCGTCGCTGGCGGCCTGTCCGCCGGCTCCGTCGCCGCGGCCAGCACCGGATCATCAATCATCGCGGTCGGTCTCCTGAGGACATGATCCACTCATACGGCCTGAGCGGGTGGCGGCGGGACGCGACGGCAACGGCTCCGTCACGCACTGTATCATCCAGCACTTAACCGCCGGGACGTGATAGATTCCGTGCGCGCCGGGCAATTCGCCGCCTTGGCCGAGCCGGTTGACCGCCGATGGAGTACTGCCATGTATGGCTCACGCGGACGCATTGGTCTAATCACGCTCGCCACCGATGCCAGCGTCCTGCAGGAGCATTCCTTGCCGCTGCCGCCCGGCGTCAGCCTCTATTCAGCGCCGATCCCGCTGCCGCGGGGCGAGGTGACTCCCGCCGCGCTGAGCGAGATGCTGGCCGGCGAGGAGCTGGAGCGGGCCGCTCGTTTGCTGACCGCGATCGACCCCGGCCTCATCCTCTTCGCCTGCACCACCGGCAGCCTGGTCCATGGCGTTGGCTGGGATCGGGAATTGATCGCCCGGATCGAGCGCGCCGCCGGCCGCCAAGGGACGACGACCACGACCGCGGTGCTGGCGGCGCTGCGCGCGGTTGGCGCCACCTCGCTGGCGATCGCGACGCCCTACGTGGCGGCGTTGAACGAGATCGAGCGCCGGTTCTTCGAGGCCAGCGGCTTCCACGTCGCGGCGATCGCGGGGTTGCAGTGCCCAACCGATGCCGCGATCGGGCGGTTGACGCCGCAAGACGCGATCGACCTCGTCGCGCGCGTCGACCGGCCGGAGGCGGACGCGATCTTCATCAGTTGCACCACCTTTCACTGCCTGGAAGCGATCGCCGAGATCGAAGCCCGGCACGGCAAGCCGGTGATCACCAGCAACCAGGCCGGAATCTGGTTCGCCCTGCGCCAGATAGGCATCAACGACCCGGTGCTGGACCACGGCCGATTGCTCACCCTGCCCGATCCTCACGTTCCCGCATCCTCGTCCATGCATCTGGAGGCCACCACACCATGACCACGTCCGAGACCGCGACTGAGCCAAGTTGGATTGCCCCTGGCGAGCAGGGGTTTCTCGTCGGCGAAACGCTCTATCTGCGGCCCCCGGAAGCGGGCGACGCCGGGTATCCGCTCGCCTGGCACCCGTCTCCGTTTCCGATCATCCGGCAGCGAGCGGAAAAGATCCTGAAGGAAGAGTTCCCGAAGGACGGCGACAAGCGGCTGGTCCACCTTATCGCCTGCCGCCGGAGCGACGATATTCCGGTGGGGGCCGCCACCTATGACACCCGGGACCGGCGCACCGCGTACGTCAAGCTCCATGCCGGCCCCACTCTCGGTGACGGGGCGGCGGCGGTCAAAGCTGAGATGCTTGGCATCCTGGTGCCGTGGCTCTCGGCCGAGATGAAGAAGATGGTGGTCTGGGCCGAGCTCGACGCGCCGACGCCCGAGGTGGTGGCCGCCGCCGAGGCGGCGGGGATGCGGCCGGCGGTCCGCCTGCGAGAGGCGATCTGGAAGGATGGGGCGCGGCACGACCAGTGGGTCTACGAGCGGCTGCACCCACGCTGGATCGAACGGCTGGGCGACCCCGGCCGCGGCATCGAGCAAGCGGCGGCACCGCCGGGCGAGGTGTCAACCTGCCGCCGCGTGAGCGTGCCGCGACCCGCCGATCCCGCGCCGAAGCAGGCGCTGCTGGTCGGCAAGCGGGTTGCTCTACGGATGATGGAACCGGATGACGGCAAAGAAATCACCCGTCTGCTGCGCCACGAGACCGAAGTCGAGTGGGCCGGCGGCCGCTGGCTGGGCAGCGCCCAACAGTTCGCCCGCTGGTACGAGGAGGCGGTGGAGAAGGACCCGCCGGGCGAGCTCAACCTGGCGGTGATCCTGCGCCAGACCGGGGCGCTGATCGGCAGCGTGGAGCTGATCGATCTCGATCTGTTCCATGGCACGGCGGAGACCGGCTCCGGCCTCTACCTGCCGGAGTACCGGGGCCAGGGGCTCGGCAGCGAGGCCAAGCTCCTGCTGTTGGAGTTCGCGTTCGATCATCTGGGATTGCACATGATCCGCTCATTCGTCGATAGCTACAACCCGCGCTCGCAAGCCGCCTTGCGAAAGCAGGGGTATCGCGATGCTGGTCGCCTGCAATGGACCGAGCAGACCGACGAGGGGTTCGCCCACGCGGTCCTGTTCGATCTGCTGGCCAGCGAGTGGCGCCAGCGCGTCAACCGGCCTGACGAGTCGTGAGTCGTGGGTCGTCAGTGAGACGATCCACGACGGCGCCAACTGGACCCGTTCACAATCACCGTCGACCGCTTGCGGCTGAGCTGGAGGAAGATTGTCGTGACCACGCCCGAATGGGTGGCGCCCGGCGAGCAGGGCTTTCTGGTTGGGGACAGCCTCTATTTCCGCGCCATTGAACTGGGCGACGCCGCGTTCTCCGCCGCCTGGCGCTTCTCGCCCTACCCGATCACCCGGCAACGGGCCGAGAAGATGCTCAAGGAAGAGCTGGCGAAACAGGACATCGGCGCCAGCAACTCCTACATTGCCTGCCGCCGAGATGATGATGTCCCGGTCGGGGCCATCACCGTGAATGAGGCGGACCGGCGCACCGCGAGCTTGAAGATCCGGGTCGATCCCGCGCTGGGCCGGCCGGCGGCCGCGGTGATGGCGGAAATGCTGCGCATCGTCGTGCCCTGGCTGGCGACCGAGCGTAACAGCATGGTCATTTGGGTCGAGCTGGATGGGCCGGAGCCGGAGGTCGTGGCCGCGCTCGCGGCGATCGGGATGCGGCCGGCGGTGCGCCTGCGGGAAGCGATCTGGCGGGACGGGGCGCGGGTTGACCAATGGGTCTACGAGTACCTGCATCCGTTCTGGCGCGATCTCCTCGGTGATCCCGGCGCTGGCATCGAGCACGCGACCGAACCGGGGGACGTGGCGCCGGCCGGGCGCCGGGTCAGCGTCGCCCATCTGGCGGGACCGGGGCCGAAGAACGCGATCCTCGTCAGCGATCGGCTGGCACTGCGGTTGACGGAGCCGGAGGACGCCAAACTCATCGCGAAGCTGATCCGGGCCGAGACCGAGCCGGGTTGGGGCCGCGGCCGGTGGTTGCTGAGCCCGCTGCACATTGAGCATTGGATCGAGGAGGACACCAAGGATGACCCGCCCGGCGCGATCTTCCTCGCCGTCATCCGGCGTGAGAGCGGGGAGCTGATCGGCGAGGTGGAGCTGACCGGCATCGATTGGTTCAACCGGACCGCCGAAACCGGCTCCGTGATCTACCACCCGGCGTTGCGCGGCCAGGGGATCGGTAGCGAGGCAAAGCACCTCTTGCTCGAATACGCCTTCGACCACCTGGGCCTGCACATGCTGAAATCGTTCGTCTGGAGCTTCAACACCCGTTCTCAAGCCGCCCTGCGAAAACAGGGCTACCGCGATGCCGGCCGCATGCAGTGGCGAGCGCAGGCCAGCACCGGTTTCGCCCCGAATTACGTCTTCGACCTGTTGGCCAGCGAGTGGCGAAACCGGGTAGGGCCGCATGTTGGTTGAGGCCAAGATTGAGTGATGAACGGTTGCATTGCACCCGCGACGGCGCTGAACTGACGCCCAAACGGCACCCGGCGCTGAGCATCAAGAAGTCCTTTCAGGACTAAGCCCTAACGGCGGCACCGCAAAACAAAGATCGTCACTTCGATGTCAAGTGTTGCTCAGGATCAAGTCTGGTCGACTCTCGTCCTCAGTCCTGAAAGGACTTCTTGATGCTCAGCGCCGGGTGCCCTTTGGGCGTTATTCCAGCGCCGCGCGAAAGCCGATGCTGGATTCAGCGAGATCGTACCTTGGAGACCAAACCATGACTGAACCCCAATGGATTGCTCCCGGCGAGCACGGCTTCCTCGCCGGTGAGACGCTGTACATGCGCCCGTTGGAGCTGGCCGATGCGCGGTACCCGGCGGCCTGGCATTTCTCACCGTTCCCGATTAATCCGGAACGGGCGGAGGAGATCCTGAAGCAGGACTTGCCCAAGGAAGCGAACGAGCGCAAGTACCGGTTGGTGGCCTGCCGCCGGAGCGATGACATCCCGGTCGGCGCCGTCTCCTACGGCAATCTCTGGAGCACCCTGAACATGTGGGCGGAGCTCCACGTCGATCCCGCCCACGACGCCGACGCGGCCGCCATCAAGAGCGAGATGCTGCGCCTGGTGGTGCCCTGGATGTCGGCGGAAAGCCACAACATGGTGGTCGCGATCAAGCTCGATGCACCCGAGCCGGACCTGATCGCCGCCGTGAAGGCCCTCGGTCTCCGCCCCGCCGTGTGCTTTCGCGAAGCGAGATGGCAGGGCGGGGGCCGGCACGACCAGTGGTTCTACGAGCTGCTCCACCCGGCCTGGGTGGAGCGCCTCGGCGACCCCGGCCCCAGCATCAACCTCGCGACCGATCCACCCGAGACGAGCCCCGGCTCACGCCGGGTCAGCATCAAGCGGCCGGCCGGCCCGCTGCCGAAGAACCTCATCCTCGCCAGCGAGCGGGTCGCCCTCCGCCCCGCCGAGGCGGACGATTGGAAGGAGGGCTCACGGCTGCTGCGCCGGGAGACCGAGACCTTCTACGACCGCGGCCGGTGGCTGCCCAGCCCGGTGGTCGGCGGGCACTGGGTGACCGAGGCGATGAAAGCGGACCCCCCGAGTTGGATCCCATTGACGGTGATTTTGCGCGAGACCGGGCAGGTGATCGGCCACGTCGGGCTCCACGGCATCAGCCTGTTCCATCGCACGGCGGAGACCGGGTCGATGATTTTCCTGCCGGAGCTGCGCGGCCAAGGGCTCGGCAGCGAGGCGAAAAACCTCCTCCTGGAGTATGCCTTCGACCATCTCGGCTTCCACATGCTCCGCTCCTTCGTTTGGGGGCCGAACACCCGGTCCCAGGCCGCGTTGCGCAAGCAAGGCTACCGGCCCGCCGGCGGCTTCCGCTGGGAAAGCACGCAGGGCGGCACGTTCGTTGATTCCATGGCGTTCGATCTCCTGGCCAGCGAGTGGCAAGCCCGCGTGAGTCGTGAGTCGTAAGTCGTCAGCCCGCGGCCGCCGAAACCTTGACGACGCGAACTCCCGACGGTTCACTTTCCACGACTCACGAC
>JALZJP010000074.1 GCA_030859715.1 Chloroflexota bacterium | reverse complement strand
TCGCTTACCGGCTCTCCCCTCGGACCCCGGCCGGCCGCGGAGTCGTTCGTGGGATCGTTTATCGCCCGCCGGCTGATCGGCGCCGTGCCCCTGCTGCTGTTTGTCAGCATCGCCGTTTTCTTGCTCTTGCAAGCCGCCCCCGGCGGCCCAACCGGAGCCTATCTCCACCGCGGCGCTCGCCTGAGCGGCGCCGATCTGGCCGCGCTCGAGGCGCGGCTCGGGCTGAACGATCCCGTCCATGTCCAGTACGCGAAGTGGCTGGGCCGCATCGTCCAAGGCGATCTTGGCATGTCGGTCACGTCCCGCCGGCCGGTTGGCGAGGAGATCCTCGACCGGCTGCCAAACACCCTCTATCTGATGCTCGCGGCCTGGCTGGTGACGCTGGCGATCGCGATCCCGATCGGCATCTTCTCCGCCCTCAAGCAATACTCGAAGTTTGACCATCTCGTCACCTCGATTACCTTCATCGGGCAATCGATCCCAATCTTTTGGTTCGGCCTGATCCTGATCCTCGTCTTCTATCTGGCGGTAAAGAACCCGTTCACCGGCGATCCCCTCTTCCCCGCCGGCGGGATGCAGACGATCGGCGCCCCGACGACCCTCGGCGATCGTTTGATTCATCTTGTCTTGCCCGTCACCATGCTGGCCGCCGGCTGGGTGGCCTGGTATTCGCGATTCTTGCGAGCCTCGATGCTGGAAATCGTCCATCAGGACTACATCAGGACCGCTCGCGCCAAGGGCCTGGGAGAGCGCCTGGTCGTCCTCCGGCATGCCTTTCGCAACGCCGCCATACCCCTGGTGACGCTGATGGCGCTCGATGTCCCGTTCCTCTTTACCGGCGCCCTCTTCACCGAGGTCATTTTCGCCTGGCCCGGCATGGGCCGCCTCTTCTACACCGCCGCCGAGCGCCGCGATTACGGGCTCCTGATGGCGATTATCATGATTACCTCGGTCTTGATCGTTCTGGCAAACATCCTGGCCGATACGATCTACTCCTGGCTCGATCCCCGGATTCGCCTCAAATGAGCCAGATCGCGAACCGGCTGAGCGCGGAGCAAACGGCATCCCGGTCGCTGCTCGAGCCGACCGACCGCACCCGGCCGGAGACGATGCTCCAGCTCACCGTGCGACGATTCTTCCGGCACCGCCTGGCCGGCGCCGGTCTCGTCGTGCTCGTCATCCTTGGTCTGTCCGCCATCTTGGCGCCACTGGCCACGCACGATCCCAACGCCCTCTCCGTTTCCGAACGGACGCAAGGGCCATCGCTTGACCATTGGTTCGGCACCGATGAGGCCGGCCGCGACATCTTTGCCCGCACCCTCGACGGCGGCCGCGTCTCGCTCACGATCGGCCTCGCCGCCACCGCCGTCGCCCTCCTGATCGGCACCAGCTTCGGCGCCGTGGCCGGCTATTTCGGGGGCAAGATCGACGCCGGCCTAATGCGGCTGACCGACGCCTTCCTCTGCTTCCCGCAACTCTTCGTCCTCATCGTGGTCGGCACCCTGATCCGCACCACCGAGCTGCGGGTGCTGCAGGGCAGCATCGTCCCGATCGCCGTGGTCATCGGCCTGCTCTCCTGGATGGGGTTGGCCCGCATCGTGCGCGCCACCTTTCTCGCCTTGCGGGAGAAGGAGTTTGTCGAAGCCGCCCGCTCGGCCGGCGCCAGCAACGCCCGCATCATGCTCCGCCACGTCCTCCCCGGCGCGATCGGCCCGATGGTGGTCCAGGCCAGCCTCCTGGTCGCCGCCTCGATTATCACCGAATCGGGGCTCAGCTACCTCGGCTTCGGCGTCCAGCCGCCAACCGCCACCTGGGGCAACCTCCTGCGTGACGCCCAGGCCCACATGCAGACCTTGCCGGTCTTCGCCATCGCCCCCGGCATGATGATCTTCCTCACCGTGATCAGCATCAACTTCGTCGGTGACGGCCTGCGCGACGCCCTCGATCCCCATGGCCGCCGCTGAACCACTCGTTCGAGGAACGAAGTCGCCTGGGCAGGATGGTTGCCGGCTTGCTCCGATAACCGGTGCCGGCGCCATCCGTCTTGACGGATAATCCCGCCAGACCGCCGCCGCTCGTCGGGCCGGTAGCTGGCGGGCGTGGCACGGGGGAGGCGATGATGACGGCACTTTCGGGGCGGGCGGCGCTTGTCACCGGGGCTGGGACTGGGATTGGGCAAGCGATCGCGATCGAGCTGGCCCAGCAGGGGGCGCGGGTTGCCGTCCACTACGGCGGCAGCGCGGCCGGGCCGGGGGAGACGGTGGCGCGGATTGAGGCGCTGGGCGGGGACGGGTTCACGGTCCAAGGCGACCTCCGGGTCGTGGCCGAGTGTGAGCGGGTCGTTGATGAAGCGGTCGAACGATGGGGCGGGCTCGATATCCTCGTCAACAACGCCGGTGTGACCCGCGCTCAACCGCTGGCCGAGACGACGGAAGCGCTCTTCGACGAGATGTTCGATCTCAACGTCAAGGGCTATTTCTTCTGTGCCCGGCGGGCGGCGCCGGCGCTGGAGCGGTCCGGCAACGGGGTCATCATCAACATTAGCTCGGTGCATGGACGGCGCGGTGCGCCAAACCATGTCGCCTACGCGGCGACCAAAGGGGCGGTGACCGGGCTCACCCAAACGCTCGCGATCGAGCTAGCCCCACGCGGCATCCGCGTCAACGCGATCGGCCCCGGCGTGATCGAAGTGCCGCGCTATTTTGATAGGCCGGGCTACACGCGGGAAGCGATGGCCTCGCGCATCCCCCTGGGCCGGGTCGGCCTGCCGCCGGATATCGCCACGGTGGTCGCCTTCCTGGCGTCCGACGACGCCGGCTACCTGACGGGGCAGGTCATCTACGTCGATGGCGGCCTCACGACACGAATGGGATCCCTGTAGGCCGGGTCAACCCCGTTCGTCCGAAACGTGGGTTTCCTGGTCGCGATCCTGCAACCGATCTTTCGGTCGTACGTCGATGGCCCGCTGCCGCCATCCGGCCGCGCCAGGACGCCTGAACCAACCCGATGACCCTTTCTCCGGCCGGAACGCGGTGAATGCCAGGCCAGGATGCCGCTCAGGCGGGGCTGGCGCCAACCCGAGGGCTCGTCGCGCCCCATGAGTCCAGCCAAAAGCGGTCGCGGACGCGGGCGAGGCGGAGGATGACGGTGTCGCGGCCCGGGCAGCGTAAGATGACGCCCATGTCGTGACCGTAGTGAATCAGCGTGCCAATTGGTGCCAATTGGCCCCATCCGGCCGCAACCGGCGCGGGAGACCTCGGCCACGGTCATCTCGATGCCGAACACCGCGGCCAGCCGGCCGGCGGCGGCGATGCCATCCAGACGAAGCTCGGCGTCATGCGCTACCATCGTTAACCGCCCGTGGGGCCGAAGCGTTCGGTCTTGACGCGCGCCGCCTCATAGCCGAGCGCCAGCAAGTCGGACGCCACGCTTTCGACGAGGGAGGTCGGTCCGCAGATATAGGCCAGGGTGCCTGGTGTTGGCAACCCGAAGCTCTCCGCCAAGAGCTCGATGTCGATCCGACGGCGGTATCCGGTCCAGTCCGGTGGTTGCTCGCGGGTCAGGGTGTGGATGACCCGGAGCGTGGGATCAGCGGCGGCCAGACCATCGAGCTCGGACCGATAGATGATGTCGGTGAAGGCGCGAGACGAGTAGAGCAGCGTGGCCGGCGCTTCACTACCGGCCCGGGCCCGGTGCCGGAGCATCGCCATCAGGGGGACGATGCCGGAGCCGCCCGCGATCAGGACCAGCGGGCCGCCCTGGCCGGCGGTCCAGGTGAAATAGCCGCCGATGGGACCGCGCAGCTCCACCTGGTCGCCAAGTCGCAGCTCGCCGGTCAGATAGGGTGAGACTTCGCCGTCGGCCAGCCGCTCGACGGTGAGCAGCACCCGTTCTTCCTCGGGCGGCGAGGCGATCGAATAGGAGCGTTGGGCCTGGTAGCCATCCTCGGCGGTAAGGCGGATGTCAACGTGCTGCCCAGCCCGGTGCCCCGGCCAGCCGGGAACAGTCAGGGCCAGCGTCTTGACGCGTGGGGTTTCGTCGATGATGCTGGCGACCTGTCCCAGCCGCCAGGGCAGGCGTCCCGGCGGCGTCGCGGTCGGTGCCCGTCGCGTGGTGACCACCTTAGTCGCCCTCATACCGTTGTTCCTGCCAGGGGTCGCCAAAGTTGTGGTACCCGAGCGTCTCCCAGAAGCCGGGCTGGTCGTCACTTCTCAGGACCAGGCCGCGGACCCATTTGGCGCTCTTCCAGAAATAGAGGTGAGGCACCAGGAGCCGGGCCGGTCCGCCATGCTCCGGTTCCAGCGGCTCGCCGTCGTAGGCGACGGCGATCCAGGCTTTGCCGCCGGTGACCTCCTTCAATGGCAGGTTCGTCGTGTAGTCGCCGTCACACCGGGCCACGAGGTAGTCGGCGCTGGTCTCGATCCCGTCGAGGAGGGTGTCGAGCGAGACCCCTTGCCAGACCGTATCGAGCTTCGACCATTTGGTGACGCAATGAATGTCGGTCGTGATCGTCTCACTCGGCAGCGCGCGAAACTCGTCCCACGTCCAGCGGCGGCGCGGCTCGGCCTCACCCGTGATCGTGAAATCCCAGGTCGCGAGGTCCGGTCGCGGCGTGGGTCCGGCCGAAAGCACCGGGAAGTCCCGTGTCAGATACTGGCCGGGCGGCAGGCGGTCCGCCACCGCCGGATCCTCGCGACGGCGGCCGCGAAACCCGCGGGAGAAAAACTCTTGCACCATGGCAGTCGTCTCCAGGTCGAAACGAACGGTAGCGGAGCTTTCCCCGGCTCGTCCTCCCGCTCCGG
>JALZJP010000072.1 GCA_030859715.1 Chloroflexota bacterium | reverse complement strand
TCGTGGCCGTTGCCAGCCTGGCTGAGCCAGGAAGCGTGGCGTCCAGGGCCGGTTACGGCACCGGGGTGGCTTCCGCCGCCGCGTTCGGCGTCACCACTTCGGCCGCCGTGATGAACGGGGTCGCGATTTCAACGACCTCGGCCGGGGTCAGCGGCGGATCGAACGCCTCCGGGAACGGGTTCTCCTCGTTGAGGATGTTGAGGTAGGCCGCGTGGCGGGCCTCGACGCCGTGGATCGTCAACGCCGCGGTCAGCAGCTCGTCGTTGTCGATCAGGTATTGGGCGGCGCCGGTGTAGGCGCCGACCCCCGTGTTCTCCAGGGCCATCGCCGTCGCCAGGAAGGCGGCGGCATCGCCCAGGGCGGCCTCGAAGTTGTAGGCGCCTTCTTCGACCGGGGAGCCGCCGAGGTCGGTGATGACCTGGGTCAGGGTGGCGACGTGGGCCGCCTCATCGGTGCCGATTTGGGCCACGTAGTCGACGACCGACGGTTGGAAGCCGAGGGTGGTGAACGCCTCGATGGTCAGGCTGGCGAGGCCGTCGCGGTAGAAGGCGTTTTCCAGATGCTCGAGGCTCAACGCGTAGTTGAGGACGGAGAGGAGGTCCTCGTCACTGGCGACATCCTGGGCCGCCGCCGGGGCGGCGCCGAACATCGTCGTCACGCTGGCCGCGCCGACGAGCAGGGCGCCGCCGCGCAGCATGGCGCGACGGGACGGCTGGTGGGCGCGGGGGGAGAGCAATCGCTCCAGACGGTCAGCTTGCTGCAACATGCTCGTACTCCTTATGGTGTCTCGATCTTCGCGAAAACGACGATGCCGTTAGGCGACCGGCGTGGCCTCGGCCGCCGTCTCGCCGACGATGAACGGGCCGGCGATCGCCAGCACCTCGGCCGGGGTCAGCGGCGTCTCGAACGGGGCCGGGAAGGGCAGCACGCCGTTGAGCAGGTTGAGATAGGCGGCGTGCCGCGCCTCAACCGCGACGATCGTCCCCGCCGCCGTCAGCAGGGCGGGATCGGAGATGAACTGGGCGGCGCCGTCGTAGGCGGAGACACCGGTGTTCTCCAGGGCTTGGGCGATGGCAAGAAACGAGAGGGCGTCGGTGTAGCCGAACTCGTACTCCGCTTCCTGCACCGGCTCGCCGCCGAGGTCGGTAATCACGGCGGTCAGGGTCTCGACATGCGCCAGTTCGTGGTCGCGAATATCGGTCAAAAACTGGCTGATCGGCTGGTTGAACGGGCTTTCGCCAAAGTCCGCATCGGTGAACTGGGCCAGGCCATCCCGGTAGAAGGCGAACTCCAGGTGCTCCAGGGTCAGCGCGAAGTTGAGCACGTCGATGTCGTCCGCGAACTCGGCCTGGGCCAGCATGCGCTGCATCCCGGGCGTGGCCGCCGCGAGCGCGAGAGCGCCACCGCCGATCACCTTCGCGGTGCCGCCGAGGATGCCCCGGCGGGACGCCAGCCGCTGTCGTTCCGCGAATACCTCGCGCAAAAGCTCGTGATGCATAAGCCGCATCGTGGTCCTCCTCTACTCGCCTCCGAGGAAAGAAACAACCCTCACCAAGCCATCCGGGCGCCTGCAGAAACTGATCGCGAGCTAGGCGCTCATTGGCGGTAGCGTGGGCTTCCCCCAGTCAAGGGAAGTCACCGGCATATTGTGTGCCAGAGATTCATCAACTGGGCTAAAGCTCGGCGATTTCCCGTGACTACTGTTGCCTATGCTACGAAACCGGCGATTCTGCACGCTGTCCGCCGCAGCACGGCCGCGACCATCGCGTTTGGCATCCAAATCGATCATGACGGCGTATTTGAGTTAGGGGGTCGCGACGTGGCGCGCGTCACTGGCTGGACGCGCACGGACGGGAGTCGCCGGCAGCCGGAACGGAACCGTCAGGCGGTTCGCGCCCGGCCGGCGATCGAGGGAGGGGACAAGTGATTCAGCGGGGAAGGGGCCTGGCCACGCCAGGTCTGAAACGGCCGCGCCGGTTGGCGCCGGAGGCGGGTCAGCGGCGGCTGGGCCGCCGGGGGGCGCTGGCGATCTTGGCCGGGGCCGCCCTGGCCGGTGTCGCCGGGCTCGACCACGAGGCCGCGGCGGCGGCGAAGGTCAAGCGCATCGTCAAGGAAGCGAAGAAGCACAAGGGCGCCCGCTACGTCGCCGGGGGGACGGGGCCACGCGCCTTCGATTGCTCCGGCTTTACATGCTACGTGGTGAAGAAGGCGACCGGCAAAGACATCACCCCGTCGCTGCTCCTCCAAGCCGATGAAGCGGGCAAGCCGGTCAAGAAGAAGCGGCGGAAGAAGGGCGATCTCATCTTCTTCAACCTGGAAGGCGGCCGCCGGGTGACGCACGTCGCCATCGTGCTGGGCCGGCACAAGGTCATCCACGCGATGAACCCGGAGCTGGGCGTGCGCACCAGCGACATTTCCGACGGCAGCTACTGGAAGGTCCACAGCGTCCGCCGGATGTAACCACCGCGATGCGAATCGCTCCGCCCACGGCCGGATTGTTCGGCCGTGGGCGTCGCTCGGTCCAGCGTACCCAGCGTGTGCCCACGGTCCAGCCTCAATCGAAGGAAATGCCGAGCTTGATCGAGCGTTCGGGGTGCTCGTCGATCTCCCGGTAAGCCTCAACGCTCTCGGCGAAGGGGACGATCGGGGTGATCATGCCCGCGGTTTGCAACGTGCCGCTGGTCAGCCAGGCGAGGGCCAGCTCGACCAGCCGTTCGAGGGTCCACCCGGGGGCGTCCGGCGGCGGCAGGCTCTGGGCCCGGACCGAGACGAGCCGCGGCCGATTGATGTGAAACTCGTCGCCCAGGAAGAGGCCGGGGGCGCCGCCGCCATAGAAGGAGACGACGGCGACGGTGCCGCCAAACCGGGTGGCGCGAATCGCCTGGTGCAGGGCCGGGATGCTGCCGGAGGTCTCCACGGCGACATCGACCCCGAGCTGGCTCGCTTGTGATGCCTCCTCCAGGTAGCCGCCTATGATCCGCCGGGGCGCCGCCGCCGCGGAGGCGAAACCGCGCCCGGTGTGGCGCCGGATCGCCAGCCCCACATCGCCGCCGGCCGCGGCGGGGTCGAGCGCCAGGTCAGCCCCGTAGCCGCGGGCGAGCTGGCGCCGGTTCGGCAGCGGATCGACCGCGATCACTCGCGCCGCGCCGGCCAAGCGGGCAAGCTGGACCGCCATCAGGCCGATCGCGCCGAGGCCGAAGACGGCCACCTCATCCCCCAACTTGATGGGCGCGTCGCGGATCGGCAGCGCCATCACGGCGGGGTCGAGACAGACCGCCGCCTCGGGGCCGAGGCCGGCCGGCAGCGGGTCGGCATTGGTCTCCTCGGTGGTTTGGGTCTCCCGGATCGGGAAATGGCCGAAGACGCGGTCGCCGACTTTAAACCGGCTCGCCTCGCTCCCCAGGTCGGTGACCACGCCGACCGCCATATTGCCCAGCCGGCGGGGAAAGGCGGCGCCGGCCGTGGTGGCCGGCCGGTGCATCACCGCGCCCAGGGCCGGATCATACGGGCGACTGGCGGCCGGGTCGGCGCGATAGCCGACCAGTTCGGTGCCGTGCTTGGGCGACGCGAGCTCGGTCCGGATCCGGATCTGCCGCCGGTCCAACGGCGCCTCGTCATAGGGACGCAAGATCGGCACGCGGGGGGCGATCGCAACGAGCTCACGGGGCACGGGCTGGTCTCCCTGGTGGTCGTCAGGCGGCGTCGTAAATTTGGCGCAGGTAGGCCATGCTGGCCGCCACCGCCGCGTCCGGCGGACTGTCGAGCCGGCACTCGAAGCCGTAGTAGCCATCGTAGCCACCGGCTTTGAGGGAGGCGAAGCCGGGACCGAAATCGAGGTGGCCGCGACCCGGCAGCAGCCGGTTGCTGTCGGCGACGTGGACATGGACAATGCTGCCCACCGCCGCCTGGATGCTGGCGGCAATGTCCGCTTCCTCGATGTTCATGTGGAAGAAGTCGGCCATCACGCCGATATCCCCTTCGACCTCGGCGGCGATCGCCATGCCTTGCTCGATCCGGTTGACGACGTATGCCTCGTACCGGTTCAACGGTTCGAGATAGAGCGGGATGCCCGCCGCCGTGGCGGCCGGGACCAGTTCGTTCAACTGAGCGATCAGCAGGTCGCGCTCGAGCGCGACCGCGCTCTTGAAGGGAAGGAGGTCGGGCAAGGCAGGAAGGCGGCCGCGTTGGGGCACCAGCAGGATGCCACGCGCTCCGAGGGCGCCACCCAGATCGAGCCGGGCCCGGGTCAGCTCTTTGGCCACCGCCCGCTTCGCGGGGTCGGCGTCAAGCAGGTCACGCCCGCCGTCGATGCTGGCGAGCCGGACCGGCGAGTCAGCAAAGTTGGCGCGCAGCTCGGCCGGCGGCAGCGTCAGGGCCGTCCCGTCCAGCTCGATCGCATCGAGCCCGGTATCTTCCAACCAGACCAGCCGTGCGGCCAGCGTGGCGCCAGGGACCATCGATTCGCGCATTGCGAACTTCATCAAGGTCGCTTTTCCTCACCTCGTTGCGGTCGCGTGACTGACGTCCGGCAGCATCCACCATCCTAACAAACCCGCGATCAGCTTGGGCCCTCGCCGATCGCGCGATCCCGGCAATTCTGTGATAGGCTGCGTTAGGTTTGCGAAACCGTGACTTCTTCGTCGGACGTACAGCCATTGAGCTTGTGCTGCCGTTCCCGGGCTCGGAGCAGGGGCACACAGGCACCCGGTCTCGGTTTTCTCATGCCGGCTCCGGCGTGAGCAGATTGGCGATGAAGGCCAACAGGGAGGAGAGAGCCAATGCAGGTTCACATGCACCGTCGTCTGACCTCGCTGCTCATCATCGCGGCGATGCTGCTCACCGGAACGGCATTCACCGCCGGCGCCGTCACCGCCCAGGACGGCGAACCGGTCGAGCTGCGCGTCTGGGATCAGTACACTGAGAGCAGCGTCTCGCCCACCGTGGACGCGGTCTACGCCGCCTTCATGGAGGCGAACCCCAATATCACCATCGTGCGCGAGGCGGTCAGCGCCGAGCAGATGGCCCAGACCGTGAGCACCGCCTTGGCCTCCGGCACCGGTCCCGACGTCATCCTTTACGACGCCGGCCCCGCCACCGGCGGCCTCCTGGCTGAGGCCGGTCTGCTCCTGCCCCTCGAAGACTACGCCGCGCAGTACGGCTGGGTTGAGCGATTCGCCCCGTCGGCGATCGAGGGCACAACGATCGACGGCACGCTCTATGGCCTGCCGTTCACCACCGACCTGATCGGCATGTACTTCAACCAGACGCTGCTCGATCAGGAGGGGTTGGCGGTTCCCACGACGCTCGACGAGATGCTCGCCTTCTGCGCCACGGCGACCGAGCGGGGCTACATCCCGATCGCTTTCGGCAACAACCCGGGGTGGGAGGCCTTCCACCAGTTCTCCATGACCAGCAACCAGATGCTCGGCCCGGAGGCCATGCGCGCCCTCCTGTTCGAGAACGAGGGCAGCTGGGACTCGCCGAAGATCGTCACCGCCATCGAGGCCTTCTTCGTGACGATGCGCGATGCCGGGTGCTTCTCGGCAGATGCCAACGCCATCAGCTACGACGATGGCAACGCGTTGTTCTTCTCCGGGCAGTCGCTGCTGCACACCACCGGTAGCTGGATGGTTGGCGACATCCTGGAGGCGATGCCGGACTCGGACATCGGATTCATGCCCTTCCCACTAATCCAGGAGGGGAACGAGCCGGTCTGGGTCGCCGGCGTGGGCGGAGCCTGGTTCATCGCGGCGAACAGCCCGAACCAGGACGCCGCGGCCACGCTCATCGACTTCTTCTATGCGCCGGAATCGGTGTCCACCTGGATCAGCGGCAACCGCTTCGTCATTCCGCTCACCGAGGTCGATCTGACCGGGATTGAGCTCGACCCGCTGACCACGCAAATCTACGAGTCTCGCGCCGCCGAGGGCGCGCAGTTCGGGTACAGCGTCGACGTGCTCGCCCCGCCGGAGTTCAACGAGGCGATGCAGGTCGGCTTCCAGGCGATGCTGGCCGGCGACAGGACCGCCGAAGAGCAGGCCGCCGCCTTGCAGACCGCCTGGGAGGAGGGAACGGCGGCCGCCGAGTCCACACCGGCGCCCTGACGCACTTTATGGCCCGGGGGGCGATCGCCCCCGCGCTGCTTGGCTCTCGTAGGAGGTGAGGGCAGGATGACCGAGACGAGTCTCGACACACCGTTTGTGGCTCCCTTCGTCTCGCCCGCGCAGCGCACTTGGCGTCGCTACCGGGCCGGCATCTTCTTCGTCCTGCCTGCCCTGCTCCTCTACCTCGTCTTCATGGTCTACCCGTTCCTGCAGTCGATCTACCTCAGCTTCACGAGCTGGAACGGCGCCACCGTGGTCAAGGAGTGGATCGGGCTCGACAACTACCGCGAGCTGCTCGGGGACGAGCGGCTGTGGCTCTCGCTGCGCCACAACGTGACCTGGGTGATCGTCGGCACGGCCGCGCCGATCGCCATCGGCATGTTGCTGGCGCTGCTGCTGTGGCGGCGGCCGAAGGGATTTACCCTCTTCCGCACCTTCTTCTTCATGCCCCAGGTCCTCTCCGCGGTCGTGATCGGCATCATCTGGAACTGGGTCTACAATCCCATCTTCGGCATCCTCAATAAAGGGCTCGACGCCGTCGGGCTCGAGGGCGTCTCTCGCGGCTGGCTCGGCGATCCCGACTTCGCGCTCTACGCCGTGCTCATCGCCTCCGTCTGGGCCGAGATCGGGTTCGTCTTCGTCATCTTCCTGGCCGGGCTGCAGGGTGTCAGCAAGGATTTGCTCGAAGCCGCCGCCATCGATGGCGCGAACATCTGGCAGCGTTTCCGGCACGTGACGGTGCCGCAGATGTCGAACGTGATCAACGTCGTGGTCGCGATCCTCTTGATCGGTGGGTTCAACGTCTTCGACATGATCTTCGTGATGACCGGCGGCGGTCCCGCAAATGCCACCGAGGTGATCGCCACCTACACCTACAAGGAGGCATTTACCCAGAACAACGTCGGGTATGCCACGACGCTGGCGCTGGTGATGACCGTGATCTCGCTCGTCGCCTCGGTCGCGTTCATCAAGTTCCGCGAAGCACGGGAGGGGTGATCATGGCTGCACCCTCGGTGACTGGCGAGACGTTCGCGGGCTCCGGCGCCGTGGCCGCGCGCGGACCCCGTTGGGAGCGCGTCGCCGGCAACGTCGGCACCTACGCGATCCTGATCGCGTTTCTGCTGATCTTTCTGGTCCCGTTCATCTGGATCTGGTCGTCGGCGTTCAAGACCTCGCAGGAGATCGGCCGCAACCCGTTCGCGCTCCCCTCCGCGCTGCGCTGGGAGAACCTGGTCGAGGCCTGGACCGTCGGCCGCTTCTCCGATTACATGCTCAACAGCGTCATCTACTGCGTGGCCATCGTTCTCGGTTCGGTGGCCTTCTCCTGCCTGGCGGGGTACGGGCTCTCGATGTTGCCGATCCCCGGCCGGGACAGTCTGATGGTGCTCTTCCTGCTCGGGCTGATGATCCCCTTCCAGTCGGTGATGATCCCGCTCTACTACCTATTGCTGGACATGAGAATCCTGGAGACCTACTGGGCGTTCATCATCCCGGGCATCGCCTTCCGCCTGCCGTTCGGCATCTTCCTCATGCGCGGCTTCTTCCGAGGTCTGCCGCCGGAGCTTGGCGATGCGGCCCGCACCGACGGCGCCAACGAGTGGGGGACCTTTCGGCAGGTCTTTCTCCCCCTCTCCTGGCCGGGGGTGGCGACCCTGATCGTCTTCCAGTTCATCTGGACTTGGAATCAGTTCGCCATGCCGCTGATCTACGTGCAGCGCGACGAGTTGCGGCCGATCTCGCTCGGCACCATGTTCTTCTTCGGCCGCTTCACCGCCGACCGCGGGATGATCGCCGCTGGGGTGACGATCGCCATGATCCCGGTGGTCGTCCTCTACCTGCTGCTGCAACGGCGGTTCATCGAGGGCATCACCGCCGGCGCCCTCAAGTCCTAACGGCGCTCCTCCCTCATCTGGATCAACGCCGACTCATTGATCTGGAACAGCGGCAAGGATCTATGAGCAATCGCGGCCGGGCCGATCTCTTCGACGACTGGACGGCGACCTACGATGAGATCGTCGCCGGCAGCGGCGGGTTCCCGTTTACCGGCTACGATGAGGTGTTGGCAACAGTGGTCGTGGCGGCGGAGGTGGGCCCGGGCGATGTCGTGCTCGATATTGGCTGCGGGACGGGGGCGCTGTCGCGGTTACTCGTTGGCCATGGCTGTATCGTGCTGGGAACCGACTTTTCGGCACGGATGATTGCCCAAGCTAAGGCAGCCGTGCCGGAGGTGACGTTCATTGAGCTCGATCTGCTCGGTTCCTGGGCGGCGCTCGCCGGCCGGCGATTTTCGCGGATCGTTTCCACGTATGTGTTGCACGAGTTTGACCTCCGGACCAAGGTCCAGATCCTGCAGCTGCTGGCGCGGGACCACCTGAAGCCGGAAGGCAGGATCGTGATCGGAGATATCGCGTTCGTGACGAGGCGCCAGCTCTAACACGAGCGATCGCGGTCCGGGTCGAGCTGGGATCCGGATGAGCACTACTGGGTGGCATCAGAGGCGCTGGCGGCGCTGGCGGCGGCCGGAACTGGCGGTACGTTTCAACAAGTCTCGACCTGCGCCGGCGTCTTCTTGCTAGGCGCGACCTCAACCCAATGACCGCCGGCGACATGCCCCGAAAACTCGCGGCACGATCCGCGCGGTACGTGTAAGGTAGACATGACGCGCCGGCGATCGCCGTTCCGAGGCGGGTCTTGATGCCGGCATTACTCGCACCACGCACGAGGAAATTATCACCATGACTGATGACACCAGGGACCTTGGCGAGGTGACGATCCCGCCCTCCGCCGAGGCCGAGCCAACCAATGGCCAGAGCCTGCTCGAGATTTGGGAAACCGGCGCCGCCGACGTGCTGCCGGAGGTTGTTGCGGTCGAAGCCGCCGCTCCGGAACCGGGCACCGAGGCCCAGCCGGGGCGCTCTTCACGGACCACCGGCCCGCGCATCCGGCGGTCCCGAGCCGAGGCAGCTGCCACTGATCCGGCGGCCGAGCCGCCTCCGCCAGCGGCGACCGTCGCCGCGACGGCCGAGGCGGACTATGTGCCGACGTTTGAGGACCTTGGGCTGAGCGGCGCCTTGCTGCGGTCGATCCGCGACGTTGGCTACGAAGAGCCGACGCCGATTCAGATCAGGGTCTTGCCCGTCCTGCTCGAGGGCAAGGACATCATCGCCCAGGCGCAAACCGGATCGGGGAAGACCGCGGCGTTTGGCCTGCCGATCATCGAAACGATCGATCCCCGGGTCAAAGGCGTGCAGGCGCTCATTCTCTGCCCCACCCGCGAGCTGGCGATCCAGGTGGCGGAGGCGCTGCACAAGTATGGCCGGCACAAGGAGGTCGAAACCCTGCCAATCTATGGCGGACAGCCCTACGAGCGGCAATTCCGGGGCCTCCAGCGGGGGGTCCAGATCGTGGTCGGCACGCCGGGCCGGGTGATGGACCATATGCGGCGGGGGTCGCTGAACCTGGATAATATCCGCTTCTTTGTCCTCGACGAGGCCGACGAAATGCTGGACATGGGCTTCGTCGAAGACATCGAGTGGATCCTGGAGCACGTCCCGGCCGAGCGCCAATCCGCCCTCTTCTCGGCCACGATCCCGCCCCGGATCGCCGACCTCGCCCAACGTTACATGCGCGAGCCGCAACGGATCAGCGTCACCGGCAAGCAGATGACGGTGACGCTGACCCAGCAAACGTTCTACGAGGTGCCGCGGGCGCGCAAGGTCGATGCCCTGACCCGCATCCTCGACGCCGAGACCCCGACCTCGGCCATGATCTTCTGCCGGACCAAGATCGGGGTCGATGAGCTTGGCGAGTCGCTCCTGGCCCGCGGCTACACGGTCGAGACGTTGCATGGCGACCTCTCCCAAGTCCAACGGGATCGCGTGATGCGTCGCTTCCGGGGCGGCCAGGCCGATATCTTGATCGCGACCGATGTCGCGGCGCGGGGACTCGATATTCCCGAGGTCAGCCATGTCATCAACTTCGACGCCCCGGAAAGCGCCGAAGCCTACGTCCACCGGATCGGCCGCACCGGCCGGGCCGGCCGCACCGGGGCGGCGATCACTTTGGTGACGCCGCGGGAGGTGCGTTGGCTGCGGCAGATCGAGCGCGTGACCAAGGCCCGGATCGAGGGGCGCCGGCTGCCGACGATCGCGGACGTCGCCGAGCGCCGCCGGGAGATGTTGAAGCAACGGGTGCTCGACATCCTGAGCAACCCCGACGAGTACGCCCAATACGTCGATACGATCGACGACCTGGCGGAAGAGCGGGATGCGGTGGATGTCGCGGCGGCGGTGTTGAAGCTCTACGCGGAGGAGACCGGCCGCGGCACCCCGGACCAGCAAGAAGACGACATCGCGACCTTCTCGGCGGCGACCGCGCCGCGGGCGCGGGGCGATGCCGGCACGGTCCGGGGTGAGGCCGGTATGGTTCGCCTCTTCCTGAGCGCGGGCCGGAACCAGGGGGTGCGGCCGCAAGACATCGTCGGCGCCATCGCCAACGAGGCGGGGATCCCCGGCCGGGCGATCGGGGCGATCGATATCCTCGATACCTACACCTTCGTCGACATCCCGAACGAGTTCGTGGAGCGGGTGCTGGCGGCGATGCAAACCGCGTCGATCAAGGGACGGCGGGTCAACATCGAGGTCGCCCGCCCGGCCGATGGCGGCGAGCGCGGCGGCCGGAGCCGCGGTGG
>JALZJP010000070.1 GCA_030859715.1 Chloroflexota bacterium | reverse complement strand
CAGACGGTCTCGGACGACCCCAGGACTGGCTGGCTGTCGCCGCCGCACCCGTCCCCGCACCACGCCTGCGGGGACAACGGAAACATACAAGGACTTCGTGACGCTCAGCGCGGACTTTAGTCCAGCGAAGCGCGACCGCCAACCTCCGATAAACCAAATATCACCCGAAGGCCGCGGTAGCGGGGCCGAGCGGCGACTACGGCGTGTTGTCCTCCGGGGCTTCCGATTCGCGCTCGATCCCGGACGGCAGGTCGCCCTGCTGATCGGATTCGTCGTCGGGCTCGGTTTGCTCGGCATCGTCCGTTTGGCCATCGCCGCCGCCTTGGCCTTGCCCGTCACCGCCGTCCTGCCCGTCATCGCCACCCTCGCCGCCGGCGGCCGCGAGCTCCGCCGGGGGGTCGGCCAAGACTGGGCAGGCACCGGCCGTCAGGCACTCGGCCTGGCCGGTGACGAGGGGCTCGAAGGCGGCAAACGGCGCTTCCGGCACGGCCGCCAGCTCAACCGCCGCGACATCGGCCCCGACCTGCACGTAGGTCAAGTAGCCGGCCGCGGTCTGCCCTTCGAGCTGGCGGGTGAAGGAGTAGGTGACGGATCCTTCCCCAAATGCCGGGGCGTCGGTGACCGTCGACAGGGAGAGGAACTCGGGGCGGAGGTCGGCCGGGGATTGCTCGTTCAGGTCGCCCAGCCAGGCGCTGGCGTCTTCCGGGCTGGGGAAGCGCAGGATCGTCGTCACGTACGAGAACGGGGCGGCCGTCTCTGCCTCGGCGGTCGCGTCCTCGTTCTCGCCGGTGCCGCGAGAGATAGAGGTCGAGACGCTGACATCGGTGGCGCCGGTGTAGGCCGTGGCGCGGGTGTTGATGCTTTCTTCACTCTCGCCGAAGAGGGGGACCATGGCGCCGTCGATCGCGCCGTAGAGTTGCTCGGCCGAGGAGCGCGGGATACCGTCGAGGTTCAGTTGCAGCGACGATCGCGTCAAGGCCGGTGCTTCGCCGGCCAGGACCGCCACCCCGCGCTGCTGCACCGCCTGGCCCATCGCTTCCAGCAGCGCCTGGTCCGGCTCGCGGTTGAGCAGATCGGCGTAATTGATGACGATGAGCAACCGGTCTTGGCGGAAAATCAATTGCAACGATTGGTACACGGCGCCGGTTTGGGTCGCTTCCGCGCTTTGCCGGCTGACACGCGACTCGTCGCCGACGAGGGGCGACTCGACCGCCTCGCCCCCCGTGGCGGAGGCGGCGAACGACGCGGCGGCGGTCTCCGCCGTGTCGTACTCGGTGACGATGGCGGCGATCTGGATCTCGAACACGCTGGGATCGTCGGCGGCGGGCACCGCCAGCGAGCTTTGGTAGCGCTGGACAAAGCCGCTTGCCGCCAGCTCCGCCTCGGCTTGCTCGCGCCCCTCACGGTTGTTGTTGTTGGCGTTTTCGGCGACGACCCGGGCCAGGTCGGGAATCGACTGGTATGAGGAAAGCTCCGGCACCAGGCCAAGCCCGGCGATCGCCCCGGCCGCGTCTCCCGGGAACGGCACCAGACGCGCCAGCTCCAAGACGTCGCCCCCGCCCTCACCGCCGGTCCCGCCGACGGCATCGGCCGCGATCGTGAATTGGCCGATCATCACATCGTTGATGTAGAGGGTATATTCACCGCCCGGTTGTAGGGCCTCGGGCACGCGCTGGCGGAAGCCGCCGCGCCGGTTGACCTCGGACGGGAACCGGATGATGGCGCCGGCGGCGTCGGCCACCGCCAGCTCGATCGTGATCTCGCCGCTGGTCAGGCTGCCGGCGATCCGCGGATTGGTTGCCGGCGATACCGGCGCCGTGGTCGCATTGATCGGTAGATCTTCGACCGTGACCTGAAGCACGCCTTGCGGCAGCAAGACATCGCCGTACTGAGCGGCCGCCGGGGCCGCGAGCATGGCCATCACGAGGATTGTCACAAACCAGATTGTTGACCAACGTCGCACGGGCCTAGCCCTCCCTCCGTGGCTCGTCAGCAGGTGTCTTCCCGCGGAAGCACGCCAACCCCTCCGAGTATCATACTCCACCTGATCGCCCGGTCGACTGGCTCGCGTCGGAAGCCGGCGAGTAGCCGGCATCACGCAATTTCGGGTCCGCGTGGCATGCCAAGGACGGTGCAGCGATTGTCGAGGTGACCAATCTTGCCGCCGCTGAACCTGACGCCGCGGGGCGCGACGGCGACCGGACGGTGTCACGGCGGGCAACCCCGATCGCTGTTGTCAGCGTCGTTTTGCCCTGCCTCAACGAGGCGGCGGCGGTGGCGGCGACGGTGGCCGAGGCCTGCCGGGGGCTGGCCGCGACCGGCCTGCCGGGGGAAGTGCTGGTGGTGGACAACGGCTCGACCGACGACAGCATCGCGCTGGCGATCGCCGCCGGGGCCAGGGTGGTGCGCGAGCCGGGCCGAGGCTACGGGGCGGCGATCGCGGCGGGCATCGCCGCCGCCCGCGGCGATGCCATCATCATGGCTGATGCCGATCACACCTACGACCTCGAACGGCTGGGCGACCTGCTGGCGCCCCTGGCGACCGGCGCCGATCTCGTGATTGGCACGCGGCTGCAGGGAGCGATCGCGGATGGGGCGATGCCGGGCTGGCATCGCTATCTCGGCACCCCGGTCCTGACCACGAGCCTGGCGATCGCGGCGGGGGTTCGGGTCTCGGATAGCCAGTCGGGGTATCGCGCCTTTCGCCGGGAGACGATCCTCGGCCTTGGCCTCCGAGCCCGGGGGATGGAATTCGCGACCGAGATGTTGCTGCGGGCGGGACGAGCCGGCCTGACCGTGGTCGAGGTGCCGGTCGATTACCGGGTACGGGTGGGCGAAAGCAAGCTCAGCCCGCTCGGCGACGGCTGGCGGCATGTGCAATTGCTGATGCTGTTGACGCCGCATCTGAGCTTAATCGTGCCGGGGATCTTGGCGACCCTGGTGGGACTGGCATTGAGCCTGATCTCGCTGGTCGCCACGACCGGGATCGAGGTTGGGAGCGTGCGCTGGCTGCCGGTCTTTCTCGGCCCGATGTTGCTCATTCTTGGTGTCCAGGCCGGGTTCTTGGGTTGTTTAGCGGCGCATCGCTCGGTGTTGACGCCGGCCCGGGTGCGGCGACGGCTGCTTTGGCTCGATCGCCCGGACGCGATCGGGCGGTTGCTCGGCGGCTTCGCGCTGCTGGCCCTGCTCGGTGTCCTGATCGATGCCGGGCTGCTCCTCTTGTGGCTGGCGGGGCGGTCCGGGCCCGAGCTGCTCGGCCTCGCCGGCGTGGCCCAGGCGCTGATCGTCATTGGCGGCGGCGGGATGGCGACCCTCTTCGCCGCCGGTTATCTTGAGCAGTAAGGAAGAGGCCCGCCGCGGGTCATGAGTTGATTTTAAGGACGAGGAACTCGTTGTCATCGTAGACAATCTCGACCGCGGGATTGGAACCTTCGAGCCAGCGCTGCCAGCCGATCCATTCCCATTTGCGGAGCGCCACAAGCTCGACCCCGGTCTCGGCGGCGAGGGCCCGGAGTTGGTCGTGCTCCAGGCGCTGGCCGAAGAAGCGGTTGACCAGGTCCGCCCGCGCCCGCTCCTCGGGAAAGCCGAGCCAGCGAGCGTCGCTGCCGACCGCGACCGGGGCGGTGGTCAGCCCTTCGAACCACCAGCCGATCGGCCAGTTGCGCCAGTCTTGACGGACCACGACGAGGCCATCCGGGCGGGCCGCCGTGATCGCGGCGGCGGCGCCCAGCATCGGCTCGTCCAGCACACGGTAGTAGGCGAAGTAGTCGCTTGCCGCCGTGTCGGCCGGTAGCCAGAGCGCCAGGGGGAGGAGGAAGGCGCGGAGGAGCGGCAGCGGGGCGAATCGGCTCCCGGCGAGACGATCAAGCATCCACGACCAACCAACGCCGAGGCCCAACGCCACGCCGGCCAGGAGGGTTGGCAGCAGGCGAGCTTCGGCGGTGACGGCCAGGAGCGTGCCGGCGCTGATCGTGAGGGCGACCGCGACTTGCCAAGTTGGATTCCGTCGCCGCGCGGCGGCGGTCAGGGCCAGGGCGGTGATGCCGACGATCGCGATCGCCAGCCAAATCCAGGTGGCCTCGCGAGTGCCGTACTGGACGGCTGACCACGGATTCGGGCTGGACGTGTCGAGCGGGGGCACGTAGCGCGCTGTCACAAAGGCGAGCGCGGTTGGCGCGAAGCAAGCCAGGCTCACCGCCGCCGCGGCGAGAGCGCCCAACGTGCGGGGGAGCCGATCGGTCGGGCTTGGCCGGATGCGAAGCCACAAGAGCCAAATGAGACCGGACGCGCCGAGGGCGAGCGGGAAGTAGATGTGGTGGGTTAGGGCGGCGCCGGCGAGGCCGATCCCCGCCGCGATGAGCCAGGTGAGCCGGCCGGCATCGAGGAACCGCGCCAACGCCCAGGTGGCGATGAGCAAAAAGGCGAACGCGAGCTGCTGGGGGTAGCCGCCAAAGGCGACCGGCTCCGTCACGGCGCTGGCCGGCCCGATCGTGGCCACCACCGCCAGGCCGAGCCATGGGCCGAGCCCATCCCGCGCCAGGAGATAGATCGACACCAGGACCGCCAGCAGCGAGCCAATCGCGACCAGCTTCAGCGTGACGCCGGGGCTCGCCACCGTGCCGATCAGCTCCGTCAGCAACGGCACCAGGGGAGGATAGGCGCCCGCGGTCGAACGCCCATCGCCGAACAAGCCGCGGCCAAGGGCAAGCCACTGCCCGCCGTCCAACCCGGTCGGCAGCGGCCCCATCTGCCACCAGCGACGCGCCGCGATCGCGCCGATGACGATCGTTGCGGCGAGGGTGGCAACTGGCTGCTGCCAGCGGCTACTCAAAACGAGAGCTACCGAAGCTGTTGGACGTCGAGGCGGAGACGAATGCCAGAGGAGCGTTGCAGCTCGGCGATCACCGCCATCAGGTTGCTCGTCGTCGGGTTTCCCCGCGGGCCAAACATCCGCATCAGGCTCTTCGGCTGGGTGCCCACCGCCCGCGCCAACGGCTCAAAGCCGATGGTGGCATTAATGTAGTCGCGGAGGATGGCTTTGCCGACGGCAACGTCACCTTGAAAGAGCACTTCCAGCGCTTCGACCAGGAGGGCATCTCGGTACGCGGGGTCGGATCGAACACGATCCTGCACTGTTTGTTCAAACGATCGAGTGAGTGGCATGCTCGAGCCATCCTTTCCGTAGCCTATAATCCTGCCATGAAGTCGCTTGAAATCACCACAATGCCGCCAGCATGTGTCCAGTGCCGATGAAGGCCATGACAGGTTTTCCCATATTGGCGCCGGCGGCGAAGCACGCCGCGTCAAACGGCGCACATCCGCCCGTGGCCATGGCGGTGACGGTCGTGATCCCGACATACAACGAGCGGGAGAACCTGCCGGTCTGCGTCGAGCGGGTGATGGCGCTGGGGCCGGAGTACCGGGTGATCGTGGTCGATGACGGGTCGCCGGACGGCACCGGCCGGATCGCGGACGAACTGGCGGCGGCGTATCCCGGCCGGATCGAGGTGGTGCACCGACCCGCGAAGGTGGGCCTGGGACCGGCCTACATCGCGGGCTTGGGCGTCGCCCTGCGCTCGGCGCCCGATCTGATCGCGACGATGGACGCCGACCTCTCGCATGATCCGGCCGATTTGGTTCGGCTGGCGGCGGCGGTTGCCGGGGCCGACCTGGCGGTTGGCTCGCGCTTCGTCCGCGGTGGCGCCAGCAGCGGCCGGTCGCTTTATCGCCGGCTGCTGAGCCGCCTCGGCGGCCGCTACGCGGCGGCCGTGCTTGGGGTGCCGGTCGCCGACCTGACCAGCGGGTTCAAAATGTTCCGCCAGGCGACGCTGGAACGGATCGATCTCGACACCATCCGTTCGGATGGCTACGTCTTCTCGATCGAAGTCACCTACCGGGCGATCCGGCGCGGCTGCCGGGTGGTCGAGGTGCCGATCACCTTCACCGACCGTGTCGCCGGCCAATCGAAATTCTCGCCCCGGATTGTCGCCGAGGCGATGCTCGTCGTCTGGCGCCTGCGCTTCAGCCGGGGGCTAGCGCGGCTGACCTGAGCGCGCGCCGTCCGTGACGGTGACGAGGGTTGAGAGGCCGTCGCTGAGGCTGCGGCGGTCGTCCCGGATCGCATCGACATCGATCTCCAGCCGGTAGTGGCCGGGCTCGACGTGGGCCGGAATCGCGATCCGTGGCTGGGCACAGTCGGCGACGTGACCACCGGCGACCGTCTCGCCCCGCTCGGGGTCGATGAGGCGCCAGACGCCCTCGCATTCGACGACGCCCGAGGCGCCGTGAACATTGAGGTCGAGCCGGGTCGTCCGGCCGCTGGCGAAGCGCGCGGCTTGGGGCTTCAAGGCAATCCGGACCGGGCCGGCCCAGCGGGCGGCGCCGTCCTCGATGACGACCGGCGCTAGTTGGTAGGTACCGCCGAAGGCGTGGCTCCAGGTCGTTCCCTCACGGTGATGGAACCAGATGGTCAGCCCGTAGACGCCGCGGGGGAAGGCGCCGCCGATGTCTTCGAGCCAGGCAAAGTGGGTCTCCTCATCGCCCCGGACCAGGCGCTGCCGCACTTGCGATTGGTAGGCCGGCTCAGTCCACGGCGCGGCCGAATCGGGCGGCGCCAGCAGGAACCAGCCGCGCACTTCCTCATCGTCGCGGCTGGTCAGCGGCACCTGGACCGCCGCCATGCCGCCGGCAAACGTGATCGAGGGCGACGTGGAGCGGAATGGCATGGCGCCGGGGTTATTGACCGGATTGAGCGTGCCGGGGGCGCATTCGCCCCAGCGGAACGGGCGCTTTGGCGAGAGGTCACGGGCCGCATCGAGATCGTCGGTGATGTCGAGATCGACCAGGCAGCTCAGCGGTTGGTCACCGTCAAGCTCGATCCGGATGAAGTAGTGACCTTCATCGGTTGGCTGCCAGAAGGCGGGCTCGGGCGCGGGCAGGTCATCCGGGAACTCGCCCGTGGCGGCTTCGCATTCGTCAATCATGCAGAGCAGGAGATCGGAGGTGACCACGGTTGGCAACGGCATGGTCGATTCGCCCCGGTACAACTGGCGGCCCTGACCGTTATACCAGGTGACCCGCAGCGTGGCCGGTTCGGTCAACGAGAGGATCGTGGGCTGCCCGGCGGGGTTGGCGACCGTCACCAGCGGCGCCCAGGGCAGCTCGGGCGTGAGCAGTGTTGGCGACCAGAGTGTCAGCTCCGGCGGCGGGGTTCGCCGCACCGTCGGTCGCAGCGCGTAGATGGCAACTTCGTCAAAGTCGCCAACCCGCTCGATCGATCCTGCCGCCGCCTCGAGCCCGGCTTCGACGGCGGGCCAATCTTCGGCCTGATAGCGCGAGCGGTGGAAAAGGAGATACCGAACCTCCAGCTCCCGGAGCAGCCCGACCGTCACCGGGCTGACGTGGCTGATCCGGCCGGTGCGCGTGCCGTCCGGGCGGGACAGCTCGCCGGTGAATGCCTCGATGAGGTCGCTGTAGGGCTTGGGGATAAAGCCGGAGCTGCCGTTGACCATCGGCAGCCAGTGCTTGGTTGACCAGAACATCGTGAGCCCGACGTGGCGCCGCACGCTGCTGGCGGCGGGATCGGCGAAGATGCTCTCGGCCGGGAACTCCATCACCACGCCTGCCGGTTGGGTGGCGAGCCATTCGTACGGGGCGGCCGTCCCCGGGTCGCGGTCGACCCGCTCCAGGGGGATCGGAGCCGCGTACAGCTCGACCAGGACGAGGCCCGCCAGCAGCGCCGTGCCGCCGCTGGCCGCGATCCGGCGCGGGTTGCCCGCCCTGAGGCGAGGCGCCAGCAGGCGCCAGATCGTGGCGAGGCCGAGGCCGAACAAGGCGACGATCGCCAGGTTCGCCAGGCCGCCGAGGCGGGCCGGCACCCGCATCGCCTGGAAGAACGGCACCTGGTCGTAGAGGAAGCGATAGGGCAGGGAAACGCCGCTGCCATCGCGCGGTCCCCAGGAGGGGCCGAGCGAAAGGACCATGGCGACGAGGCCGATCGCGGTGAGGGCGACCACCAACCAGCGTTGCTGTCGCCAGCCAACGATGGCGACGATCGCTCCCAGCGTCGCCAGCAGGCCGGGGGACAGGGCGTCCTCGATCACGATCTCGGCGTGGCGGTGGCCGTCGGCGTGTTCCGCCTGACCGACCCGGAGGAGCGATTCATTCGGACCGGGGCGCTGGCCCAGCCACCCGCGGAGCGGGCCCGGTTCGGCCCACGGCGCGATTTGGAGATACGAGGCGAGGGTCGCCTTGTACTGTTCCGCGTCGGCGAGCTGTCGCTCCAACCCCTGTTCTTCCCGGACCTGGAGGTACGGCAGGTAGGCCGGCACCGTGAGGATGGCGGCGACGCCGAGCGCGATGGCGATCGTGCCCAGCAGTTGTCGGGTCCGGAGGCGGGGCTTGGCGATCAGAGCGGCGGCGAGGATGATCCCGATCAAGATCGCGAGCTGGACCGTGAAGTAGAAGCTGGTCAGCGACTGAACCGCGATCAAAACGCCCAGGAAGACCGCGCCGCGGCGGGTTGGCCGCTGGATCAGCCGCAGCGAGGCCCAGGCGATCCAGGGCAGCCAGGCGCTTTGCAACCAGTTCAGGTGCCAGAGATGCACCATCCGGTATGGAATGAAGGCGTAGGCCAAGCCGGCGACGAACCCCGCCGCCCGATCGCGGGTCATCTCCGTGACGAGGGCGAACATGCCGGTCGCGGCCAGGACGAAGCTCGCCAGCACCAGCAGCGAGTTCGTCAGGATGGGATCGCGGGTTAGCAGATCGAGCGGCCAAGCGAGCAGGGCGCCCGGAATGTTGGCGTCGGTGTAGGCAAGGGTGAGGGTGAAGGGGTGGAAAATGTTGGCGTCGTAGAGGCCCAGCGGGTTGGTCGCCAGCGCATGCTGGATCCATTGCGAGAGCCAGATCTGGAGCAATGGGTCAAAGCCGACCACCGTCGAATCGGTGAGATGGACGGCGTACGGCCAGGTCATGATGACGGTCGCCACGATGTAGGCGGCGATCACCGCCGTCCAGACGGCTGCGGTGCGGGTGAGCCGCCACGGCCCCCCGCTGCCGCGGCGAGGCAGCGGGGACGACGGTCGCATTCCCCCCAAGATCGGGAGACCGGGAGGGCGCGACGCTTTCGGCACGGGTGGCCCATGCCAGAGCGTGGCCGGGCGGCCCCGGCGCATCGCCAGCACGCTCCAGGCGACGACCGCCAACAAGATTGCCGAGCGCACGATCTGGAATGGCTCGTAGAGCGAGATCACCGCTTTATGAATCAACGGCGCGTGCTCATACTCCGGCACGTTGTAAAGGTTGAGGAAGTTACCGAGCTGGAAGCCGACCAAGTCGGCGGCGACGACCGCGCCCCAGAGCCACCATGAGAGGCCGAGCAGGGCGATGGCAAAGAAGACCCAGAGGATGAGGTGGGTGGTGAACGTCTTGTTGACCAGCATCCACCAGACAAGGTAGGTGGCGCCGAGGGGCAGCACCAGGGGACCGCGGGCGCGGAGCGCGAGGGCGGTGATGACGAGGCCGCCAAGGGCCACCGCGATCAGGCTATAGGTGGTGGTGTCGGTCGTGGGCAGGCCGCGCCAGAGCACCCAGATGCCGGAGTCGGCCAGGCGGTCCCGGTTCCAGTGAAAGAAAAAGCCCCAGCCCTCGACATCAGCCAAGGCGACGGGCAGATTGAAGGCGACGGTGGCGAGACTGAAGATGGCGGCGATCGTGGCCGCCGCCCGCCATTGCCGCCGTCGCAGCCGGTCGATCACCAACGCCGCGACAAAGACGATCGGGAACAGCTTGAGCGAGACGCCGACCGCCAGGCCGAGGGTGCCCAGATGCTCACGGCCGCGACAAATGGCGACCAGGGAGAGCGCGGTAACGCCGATGGCGATGCCGTCCCACTGGTGGCCGGTGTAGAAGAAGAGAGCGGGGGCGGCGGCAAAGAGCCACGGGTTGGCGCCCGGCAACCGGCGCAGGGACCAGATCGTGGCCAGGGCCGATACCGCCAGGACGAGATAGGTACCGAGGTAATAGGAGGGCAGATCGGGAAGGAAGCTGAGGAAGAAGGTGACAACCCCGGTCAGGGGTGGGTATTCGAGTGGGTAGTCGAGGTAGGGGATCGGCTGGTTGGCGAGGCCGTCCCGCAAGTAGAGCCAGATCAAGTCAGAATAGCGAAACTCGGGGAATGCCCAGGCCCGGTAATATCGTTCGGAGAGGCTGAAGAAGGCGCCTTCGCTGTAGTGGATATAGCCGAGGACCAGCAGGATGGATGCGACCAGATAGGGACCGTATCGCATCACCAAGGCCGGCATCGCGCGGCCGGCCGCCGGCGCCGCGCGAGATCCGCGCGGGGTTTTGGTGACGGCGGAACCTTCTCCGGGCGTCGCCGCTCCGCTATCGGTGCGTGGGATGGTCTCGGTCTGGCTCATGGTCGGCCGAGCGCGCCAGCGGCGCGGCCCGGACCCGTGGCCGCGGCCCGCGGCAGGATGACGGCAAACGCGCTCCAGGCCAAGCCGCGGGTGGCCGACTGCCAACGGCTGGCGGCGGCCACGGCCGCCGCGGGGGCGCCGGGCCGTTCAATCGTGGGAATGGCGCCGGGGGTCACGGCCCCGCTTGCCATGCGAATCTCCTTCATCGGGTTAGCCCGTCGCCAGCCCGGTCTCGAACATCAGATCCGCCAACGATCGATGCCGCCTGCCGGCGCTCAACCCCCGCGTCTTGCCGGGATCGTACCCTTCGCCTCCGTTGGCCGTCCAGATTGCCGAACGCGACCGCGCGCGAACGGCCGTAAGCGATGCCGGTAGTTATGGCGACCGTTATCGTCGCCTTATCGCCGGGGGATGGCCGCCGGCGAGGCCAGGCCGCGGCCGATCTCGGTCTCGACCAGGGCCAGGTCGGCCTCGACCATCAGCCGGACCAGCTCGGGGAAGGAGACGGTCGGTTCCCACCCCAGCTCGGTCCGGGCCAGGGTGGCGTCGCCGACGAGGAGGTCGACATCGGCCGGTCGCAGCAAGGCCGGGTCGGTGACGACGAAGTCGGTCCAATCGAGCCCGGCGGTGGCGAAGGCCAGCTCGCAAAACTCGCGGACAGCGTGGGTTTCGCCGCTGGCGACGACGTAATCGCGTGGTTCGGGCTGTTGCAGCATGAGCGCCATTGCTCGCACGTAGTCCGGCGCATACCCCCAGTCGCGCCGGGCATCGAGGTTTCCCAAGCGTAGCTCGTGGGCGAGGCCGTGCTTGATTTGGGCCACCCGGTAGCTGATCTTGCGGCTGACGAACTCGGTGGAGCGGCGCGGCGACTCATGGTTGAACAGGATGCCGGAGCAGACGTGCATGCCGTAGCTCTCGCGGTAGTTCACCGCGATCCAGTGGCCGTACAGCTTGGCGACGCCATAGGGTGAGCGTGGATAAAAGGGCGTCCGCTCCGTCTGCGGCACCTCATGCACTTTACCGAACATTTCGGAGGAGGACGCCTGATAGACCCGCGCTTCCGGCCGGCTGAGGCGGACCGCTTCCAGCAGGCGGGTGACGCCGAGGGCGGTCACCTCCCCGGTCAGGATCGGCTGTTGCCACGAGGTGGGGACGAAGCTCTGGGCGGCGAGGTTGTACACCTCGTCCGGTTGATAGCGGTCGATCACGTTCAGCAGCGAGGTCTGGTCAAAGAGATCGGCCCCGGCCAGCTCGATCCGTTCTCGCAGGTGCTCGATCCGGGGCCGCGGCTCGGAGCTGGAGTGCCGGACCACGCCGACGACCTCGTGGCCGAGGTCGAGCAGATGCTCGGCCAGGTAGCTGCCGTCTTGGCCGGTAATGCCGGTAATGAGCGCGGTCGGCATCAGGGGGAGTCGTCCTCGTTAGCTTCGATAGGCGGCGCCAACCCGCGCCAACGACCCGGCCAGCGACAACTGTTCGGCGTTCCGGTCGAACCAGGCCGCGGTTGAGCGCCGTAGCTCCGGTCCGGCATGATAAACCCGAAGGATAGCCGAGGCGAGGTCCGCTGCCGACGCGGACGCGGCCAGGACACCGTTGATGCCCTCCTCGATCAGCTCGGTGGCGGCGTTGTCCGGGTCGCGGACGACGATGCTCGGGGTGCCGCGGGCGGCCGCTTCGACCACGACCAGACCGTACCCTTCGCGGCGTGACGGGAGCAAGCAACAGAGCGCCTGGCGGAACAGCGCGTCGAGCCGCTCATCGTCGACAAAGCCCGGTAGGCAGATGACCTCACCCAGCCCGGCCGCATCGATCAGGCGGCGCACCTGAGCCCGGTCGGGGCCATCCCCGGTCAGGACGGCTCGTAGCTCCGGGAGCACTTCGCGGGCCGCGACGATGGCGGGAACGATCGCTGGCACTCGTTTTTCGGGGATGTGGCGGCCGGCATAGAGGACCATCAACCGCGGGTCTGATCGTGGCGCGACAGGTTCGGTGGATCCGGCGTAGATGCCGCGCAGCAGGGTGGGCGGCTGCCGGATGCCCTCAGCGGCGAGCCGTTGCGCGTGTAGCCGGGAGAAGCAGAAGGCGCGCGGGGTCAGCCGCACGCACGCTCGTTGCACCATCCAGCCGATCGTGCCGATCGGCCAACCGGCGTACTGCCACCAGTAGGCGCGGGTCCACACCTCCCACCAATCGACGACGAGCCGGTATGGTCCCAGCGGCTGGACGGCCGCCGCCGCCAGGAGCGGCCAGTAGGGAAAGGAGGCCGTATGCACGACGTCGTAGGCGTGGCGATGCCGCAGGAGATGCCAGAGGACGCCCAGTCCGAAGCGGAGTGGCGGCCAGAGGCGCCGCGTGCTCCCCGCGTACAGCTCCAGCTCTGGACCGACCGCGATCACGCGGACATCGGGCAACGCGGGTCCGGCGCCGGGATCCCACCGCCGCAACGTGACATACGTGACCTGATGGCCACTCTCCGCCAGCCGTTCCGCCAGCGCCCGATACCAGCGCTCCGCCCCGCCAATGGTCCAGGGGAAGAGGCAGTCGTAGACGATCAGGATGCGGAG
>JALZJP010000068.1 GCA_030859715.1 Chloroflexota bacterium | reverse complement strand
GCCGTGTCTCGTGGGTTTGGGCTCCCGGCCAGTTGTCCTAAGCGGTCGCATGCCGTGCCAGAGCCCGGTCTAGGCGGTCCGCTCCCGGAGAGCGACCGGCCGCGCGGCGCGGGGCGCCGCGCTCGTGGTGGGGATGCGTGGCCGGCTTCGGAAGGCGGCGACGAGGCCGGACCAGAATGATCGCGGCGTCGCGGTGGCCGCCCGGCGCTGACGCGCCGCTTCCGCTTCTCGTTCCCGCTGAATCAGTCGAAAAAGCTCGTGATGCATGTGAGGTCCACCGTCCATTGGTATTGCTTGCTCCTGATCTGATGCTGATCACGCGGCGTGCGGTGCAACCCGGATCCCTTCGCGGGCCGCGGCCTTGGGCCGGCGCTCAGTTGAGCGCCAACGCATTACAGCAGCCGGTGATGCCGGCCGCCGTCAGCCGCTTGTCAGGCGTGCTGCCAAATGCGGCACACCACGTTTCCCGTGAGCCGTGGGTGGAGCAGATGCAAAGTGGGATGCGATCTCAGCGGCCGGCCGCGGGCGGAGGTGCCGCGCCGCGGGCGACGCGGCGGCGGACGGTTTGGCGGCGCGTCTTGGTGACGGCGCCGCATTCGGACATGCTGCACCAGCGCCGGCTCTTATTCTTTGTCCCGTCATAGAACAGCCAGCCGCAGGCGATCGCCTCGTTGGAGACGCCGGGGCAGCGGCGAATGCGCTCGCGCTCGCCCGTGACCAGCAGGTCGGTAGCGGAGCGGGCGACCGGCCAGAGCGGCCGGGCCAGGCACGCGCCGTCGTCCGGCCAGATCCAGGCGAAGCCCTCGCCGGTTTCACGGAGCACGGCGTTGGCTACCGCGCCGGCGTGCTCGCGATGCAGCAGCGCCAGGTCGGTTTCCAGCACGGGCTCGCCTCGCGCCACCGCGGCGAACGCGCGGTAGATCGCCTCCCGCAGGGCGAGGCCGCGGGTGAGGACACGGCGGGCTTCGGCCGGGTCCGCATCAGCCGCGTGTAGGAGGGCGGCGCCGGCCGCGGGCGAGAGCTGATCGTGCCGGACCGTCCAGGCGACGAGGCCGAGAAAGCTCGTCAACTCGTCGCGGACGACGGAACCGGGCGGCGGCGCGAAGGGCGGCGGGCCGCCGCGCGGTTCGATCGAGTTGGCGAAATCGAGACACAAGGCGCCGCCCCAGGGCTCATGGATCCTCGAGATCGCCTCCTGCAGCCGATCAGTCATCATGCCGCTCTCTACCTTGCCACCAGCAAAAAGACTTTTAGTGGTGGCACACCGCTTGCCTCTCTTGCGCCAGCATAACGCATTTAGCCGGTGGCAATCGGTTGACTGCCATTGAGCCAAGGAGGCAACGCGTGCCCAGAGCATCCACCACCGAGAACAAAGCGGCCGCGGCCGAGACCACGATTCGTGGCGCCTGGCCGGTCCTGGCGGTGCTTTGCGCCTCGCAGTTGGTGGTCGTCCTCAACCTTCAAATCGTGGCCGTCGCGCTGCCGCGGATCGGGGAAGGTTTGGGAGTGCCGCCGGCGGATCTGCAGTGGGTGATCAGCGGCTATGCTCTGGCCTTTGGCGGCTTCCTCTTGCTGGGCGGCCGTGCCGCCGATCTGTTCGGCCACCGTCGGCTCTTCATGGTGGGGCTCGGCGTGTACGCGCTGGCGTCACTAGCCTGCGGCCTCGCTGCGAACCCGGTGACCTTGATTGGCGCCCGCGCCTTTCAAGGGATCGGGGCCGCCCTCTTCGTGCCGGCCACCATCGCCCTCATCGCGGATGCGTTTCCGGCGGGGGCGGCGCGGGATCGCGCCCTCGCCGTCTGGGCCGCGGCCGGCCCGGTGGGTGGCATCCTCAGTGTGGCGATCGGCGGCGCCGTGGCGGATGTCCTCGGCTGGCGCACCGTCTTTCTGATCAGCGTGCCCGTGGCCGTGATCCCGCTGGCGCTGGCGCCCGCCGTCCTTGCCGGCCACGGCCGGCGAGAGGCCGGGCGGATGGACGTTTCCGGCGCGGTCGCCGGCACCGCCGCCATCGTGGCGCTGGTCTATGCGCTGGATCACGCCGCCCGCGGCGGTCTTACGTCAGGTCCGGTGCTGGCGGCGGTCCCAATCGGTATCGCCCTGCTGGCGCTTTTTGTGGCCATCGAGCGGCGGGCGCCGTCGCCGCTGGTGCCGGCGGCGCTGCTTCGCCGCGGCGGCGTCCTCAGCGGCAGCATCGTCGCCTTCTTGCACGGGGCCTCGACCAATACCCCGATCGTCTTTTTCGCCCTCTATCTGCAACAGGTTCAGGGCGCGTCGCTCTTCGCGACCGGCATCGCCTTTCTGCCAGTCAACCTCGCGCTCATCGCCGCCACTATCCTCGGCCCGCGGATCCTGGCCCGGATGGGCTTCGGGCTGACGATGGTCGCCGGGATGGTGGCGATCGTGGCCGGATTGCTGATCCAGAGCCTGCTCTCCAGCGCGGGCGCCTACGCCACCACGCTCCTGCCCGGCCTCATGATTCAAGGCTTTGGCCTGGGGTTGGCGCTGTTGGGCATCGTCGGCGCCGTCACCGGGGGCGCGGCGCCGGCGGAGCGGGGCATCGCCGCCGGCCTGATGAACACGTCGGCCCAGATTGGGACCGCGATTGGGCTGGCCCTGCTGACAGCCGTCTTCGCCTCGCGGGCGACGGCGGGCACAGCCGAGGTCTCGGCGGTCGTCGCTGGGGTCCAGTGGGCCTTCCGGGCCGCGGCGGGGCTGGCCATGGTCGGCGTGATCGCCGCGTTCCTGGTGGTGCGCTCGCCGCGGGCCGCCGGCTCCGTGGCGGGCCAGGATCAGGTGCCGGACCCGGTTACGGCCGACCGAACGTTGTCAGATCGATAGTCATCCCCTCGGTGGCCGATGCTTCCATCGCCAGGGAGAGGCGCAGTGCTTCGATCGCGTCGGAGAGCGTGATCGCCGGCTCCTGGCGGCCGCGGACGCGGTCGGCAAAGTGGCGGATCTCGAGCCCGAGGGCGCCGCCCGGAATGCCGTACGTCTCGGCCCAGAACATGGCGTCCACGCCGGGATCGAGGCCGTCATCGGCCCACCGCTCGAGTCCCGTCGCCCGCTGATCGATCTGGATCACGCCGGCGTCACCGATGACCAGGACGCCGGCGGTCGGCGCCGCGGCGGCGCTGGCCGGCACATGCCAGCCGAGCTCGGCCGAGCCCAGCACGCCGTTGGCGAAGGTGACAATCGCGACGTAGAGATCGTCGACATCATAGCCAGCCGCCCGCACCACGCCGGCCCGGCGCCGGGCGACGATCGAGGTCGGCTCAGAGCCGGCGAACCAGCGTAGCACGTCGAGGTCATGGACGCCGTAGTAGAGCGGGATCGTCGTCCGCCCCCGCAACACGGTCTGGTCGCCGATGGTGCCGATGCGGCGGGTGGCGATGCTGACGACGTTGCCGATCTCGCCCGCCGCGATCCGCCGCCAGGCGCCGGTCCAGCGTGGCTCGAAGCGCAGCAGGTGCCCAACCAGGACCGGGACCCGCGCCCGGGCGGCGGCCGCTTCAATGGCGTGGGCGGCCGCCAGGGTGTGGGCGATCGGCTTTTCGATCAGCAGCGGCTTACCCGCCGCCAGCGTCGCCAGCGCCGGCTCCAGGTGGCGGTCTTCCGGGGTGCAGACAATGACGCCCGCCACGTCCGGCGACCGCGCCAGGGCGTCGAGGTCCGGGTAGACGGCGCCGCCATGCTCGGCGGCAACGGCCCGCGCCAGCGCCTGATCGATGTCATGGACGCCGGCCAGCCGGACCCCCTCGATGGCGCTGACGTAGCGGGCGTAGCGCCGCCCCATGAACCCCAGGCCGATGACCGCCAAGCCGAGATCGTGGTGGTTCATGCGGCCTCCGGACCGATCGTTGGCGGCCCCGTCGTGGGGAACGGTTGCAGGGCGAAGTGGCAGGCGGCGAACCGCCCCGGCCGCCACTCCTGGAGGGCCGGCGCCTGTTCGGCGCAGACCGGTTGCGCCAGTGGGCAGCGGGGGTGAAAGGCGCAGCCCGAGGGGGGATCGGTCGGGTTCGGCGGCTCGCCGGCCAGCCGGATCCGCTCGCCCCGCCGCCGCAACGAGGGCACGGCCGAGACGAGGGCGCGGGAGTAGGGATGCAACGGCCGCTCGTAGAGCGCGGCCGCTGGACCGTGCTCGACGATCTTGCCGAGGTACATGACGGCGATGCGGTCGCTCATATAGCGGATGACGCCAAGGTCGTGGGAGATGAAGATGTAGGCCAGACCGCGCCGCTCCCGCAGATCGCGCAAGAGGTTGAGCACCTGGGCTTGGACCGAGACGTCCAGCGCCGACACCGCCTCATCGAGCAGGAGGAGCGATGGTTCGATCGCCAGGGCGCGGGCGATGCTGATCCGTTGCCGCTGGCCGCCGCTGAACTGGAACGGGTAGTCGTGCCCGCGGGCCGGGTTCAGCCCCACTTCCCGCATCAAAGCGAGGGCCCGCCGCTCGGCGGCGGCGCGTCCGGCCAGACGGTGGATCCGGAGCGGGTCGGCGATGATCTCCGCCACGCGCATCCGCGGCGGCAGCGAGGTATAGGGGTCTTGAAAGACGATCTGGACCTGGCGCCGGAGGCGGCCGGCATCGGCGGCGGTCACGACGTTGCCGGCAAAGCGGATCTCGCCGCCGGTCGGTTGCTCCAAGAAGAGCAGCGTTTTGACCAGCGTCGACTTGCCGCAGCCGCTCTCGCCGACCAGGCCCAGCGTCTCCCCGGGCGCCAGCTTCAAGGAGACGCCGTCGACCGCGCGCACGGCCGTCGACTCGCGGCGGAATAAACCGCGCCGCACGGGGAAATGGGTGCTGAGGTCACGCGCCTCGAGCAGTGGCTCCGTCATCTCACCGATACCTCGTGGCCCGGCTGGCGGCTGGCTTGAATTGCGGGATCGAGCAGGTGACAGGCCGCCGAATGTCCCGCCGCGAAGGCCACCGGCGCCGGATCGATCGCGGCGCAGATTGGCATCGCGTGTGGGCAGCGCGGCGCGAAGGGACAGCCGGGCGGCCGGTTGGCCGGGTCGGGCGGGTCGCCCGGGATCGCCGCCAGACGGCCATCTCCCGGGATGGCGACGCGCTCGACCGCGTTCAGCAAGGCTCGCGTGTACGGGTGTCGCGGCGCCGCGATGATCTGATCGCGCGATCCGATCTCGCACACCTGGCCCGCGTACATGACCAGGATCGTATCGGCGATCCCGCTCAAGAGGGCGATGTCGTGGCTGATGAAGAGGAGGCTGGTGTCGAACCGCCGCCGCAGCGACGTCAGCTCGTCGAGGAGCTGGGCCTGGGTGGTCACGTCGAGGGCGGAGGTCGGCTCATCGAGGATCAGCAGGACGGGCTCGCTGGCCATCGCCAGCGCGATCATCACCCGCTGCTGCATGCCGCCGCTGATCTGGAATGGGTAGGCCCGCAGGACGCGGTCGGGGTCGGCGATGTGGACCGCCGCCAGGGCTCGCCTGGCCGCCTGCCGCGCCGGGCCGGGCCGGAGCCGGCGGTGTTGCCGCAGAGTTTCCTCGAGCTGGGTGCCGACGGTGCGGACGGGGTTGAGCGAGGCGCCGGGGTCCTGAAAGATCATGCCGATCTTGGCGCCCCGGATCGCCGTCATTGCCGCGTTGCCGACGCGGGCGAGGTCGGTTCCCAGGAAGCGGATTTCACCCCGGGCCACGCGGCCGGGAGCGTCCACGAGCTGGATGATCGACAGCCCGAGGGTCGATTTGCCGGAGCCGCTTTCGCCGACGACCCCGAGGACCTTACCGGCCGCGAGGTCGAAGCTCACGTCGCGGACGGCTTCGACGACCCCGGCTCGAGTCGGGAAGATCGTCGTCAGGTTACGGACCCGGAGGAGGGGAGCGGGCTCGTCAACGGCCGGCCGCGGATCGGACCGGGCGCCGGCCGAGGGCGGCAGGGGCTGGCGCCGGAACTTGCCGTGAATGAGCTTCGGGTCGAAGGTGTCGGCCAGACCGTCGGCGGCGACGCTGACGCTGAGGACGGTGATCGCGATGGCGAGGCCGGGAAAGACCGCCATCCAGGGCGTGATCATCATGTACTGGCGACCCTCGGCCAGGATCGCGCCCCACGACGGCGTCGGCGGCGATAGTCCCAACGAGATGAAGCTGAGCAGCGACTCGACGATGACCAGGAAGCCGAGATCGAGCAGGGCGATCAGCGGCACCGCCTGCCAGACATTGGGCAGGATGTAGCGGACGAGGACCCGCCAGCGCGACGCCCCGAGCGCCCGCGCCGCCGCCGCGTAGTCCTTCTCCCGCTCACTGAGGACGCGGCTACGCACCACCCGCGCGTAGATGATCCAGCTCGAGATCGAGAGCACCAGAATGAGATGCCACGGCGTCCGCTCCGGCGAGACGGCCAGCACCGCGATCGCGAACAGAACGAAGGGAAAGGCGAGCTGAATGTCGCCCAGGCGCATGAGCAGCGTGTCGGTCCAGCGCCCGAAGAAGCCGGCGACGAGGCCGATGACGAAGCCGAGCGAGCCGCCGAGCAGGACCGCGCTGATGCTGATCGCCAGCGAGTAGCGGGCGCCGTAGATCAGCCGGCTCAGTAAATCCCGGCCCAGTGGATCAGTGCCGAGCGGGTAGGCGGCGGTGCCGCCCTCCTCCCACATCGGCGGCTTGAGGTTGTCGCCGAGGTTCTGGGCGAGCGGATCGTGGGGCGCGATCAGCGGCGCCACGAGCGCGATCGCGGCGATCAGGAGGAAGCCGATCATCCCGCCGAGCGCCGCCTTCCGCGCCAGCAGGGCCCGCCGCGGACCGCGTCGCCCGCTCATGTTGGGCGTCATCTCGGTTCCGGTGGCTTCGCGCCCGGCACTCGCGATCGGCGGGGCGTCCGCGGTCAGCCGGGGCTCGCCGGCGCTAGTACTTGACACGGGGATCGAGGGCGGCATACGTCACATCGACCGCGAAGGTGACGACGGTGAAGACGACGGCGATGACCAGCACGGTGCCCTGCACCATCGGAAAATCTCGCTGTTGGATCGCTTGCAGGGTCAGGTTGCCGATGCCCGGCCAATTGAAGATCGACTCGATGACGATGGCGCCGCCCAGGACGTAGCCGGCCTGGAGCCCGATCAGGGTAATCAGCGGAATCGCCGCCAGCTTCATCACATGCACCAGCAGGATCCGGTGTTCGGGGATGCCGCGGGCCCGCGCGGCGCGGATGCACCCCTCGCCCAGGGTTTCGAGGAACCCCTGGCGTACGGCTCGGACCAGGAGCGGCAGCAGGGTCAATGACAGCGTCGCCACGGGGAGGACGAAGCTTTGCGGCCCCACCATGTCGATGGCCGGAAACCAGCGCAGCCCGATCGCGAAGACGAGGACGAGCATGACCCCGAGCCAGAACGAGGGCGTTGCCTGCGCCACCGCGACGACGAGCAGGGTCAGCCGGTCGAAGAGGCCGTTCGGGCGGAGGGCGGCGGCGATGCCGAGCAGCCCGGCCGCCGCCGTCGTCACCGCCATGCTGATGAGGCCGAGGGCGAAGGTGTTCGGCAGCGCCTCGACCACGGCGCTGGTCACCGGCCGACCCCCCCGGAACGACTCGCCGAGGTCGCCGCGGACCAGATCACCGAGGAAGGTGACGTACTGGGCGGGGATCGGCTTGTCGGTGCCAAGCTGCTCCCGCGTCAGCTTCAGCACCGACTCCGGCGTCCCCGGCCGGTTCATGATCCGCGCCGGGTCGCCGGGCACCAGCCGCACGGCGAAGAAGGTAACCGTTACCACGCCGAAGATGACGAACACCATTTGGGCGGCGCGGCGCCCGGCATAGGCCCACATCGCTCAGCCTCGCCCGGCCACCCTACGCCTCCGCCAGCGTGGCCGTGTTGAAGTAGGTCATGAAGTTCGGCAGGGCCACGATCCCGTCCAGCCGCGTGCGGTGGGCGATGGTGAAATCGCTGTTGTAGAGCGGGATGTGCGGCATATCCTGCCACAGGTACGACTGCAGCTCGGCGTAGATCTCGACGCGAGCGTCGGGGTCGGTGGTCGCCGCGCCGCTATCGATCAGCTCGTCGATCGTCTCGTCGCTGGCGCCGGCCCAGGCGCCCGGCGAGTGATACAGGGTGGCCAGCGCGGTGTGTGGATCACCGTTGCTGCTCCAACTGAGATGAAACATCACGCCCGGCTTGTCGGGACTAAAGAGGGCGTCGATGATCGCGGCGATATCGGTCACCTGCAACTGGACCGTGAACCCGACCTGCTGCAGGCTGTCGGCGATCGCCTCCGCCACCTCCCGGCCGCGGGGGAGGAAGCCGGTGACGCCCCAGAGCGGGATCTCGGGCGGCGCCTCGGCGAGGCCGGCCTCGGCCAGGGCGGCCCGCGCCCGTTCCGGATCAAAGGTGTAGACCGGATCCTGGGCGGCCGCGTAGAGGGCCCCATTCGGAATGTGGGTCACCGAGACCTCGCTCGCGCCGCCGACGAGGCTGGTCACCAACGCCTCGCGGTCGATCGACCAGGCGATCGCCTCCCGGAGTTTCGGGTTGTCCCAGGGCGGCGGCGCATCCTGCCGAATCCAGAGATTGACGTTCTCGAGGCCGACCGTCGAGATCAGCCCGATGTCAGGCGTCTCCTGCAGGATCGGCAGATGCTCGGGCGGGACGCGGTCGATGGCGTCGGCTTGGCCGGCCAGCAGCGCGTTGAGCCGGGTCTGGCTATCGGCGATGTACTCCCAAATGAGGGTCTGGATCGTGGGGGCGCCGCCCCAGTAGTCGGGGTTGGCCGCCATTGTTTTGACGTCGTTCTGGTCGTCGACCAGGCGGAACGGCCCGGTGCCGTTCGGCGCCGTCCGCAGGGTGTCGATCCCGGCCGAGGGGGTCGCCGGGTCATCGCTGGGCTGGATGTCGGCGGCGGAGAGGATCGGCAGCGTCGCCAGCCCGCTTAGCAGCGGGGCGAAGGGGGTCGCGGTCACGAGGCGGACGGTGAAGTCGTCGATGACCTCGACCGTGGTTGGCACGAAGGTGGAGGCGCTGCTCGTCTGTTCGGCGGTGGCGCCGGTGGCCAGCTCGACCGAGGCTTTGACGTCGGCGCCGGTGAACGGCGCCCCATTGTGGAACAAGACGCCTTGGCGCAACGTGAACTCCCAGGTTGTCTCGTCGATATTCTCCCAGCTCTCGGCCAGGCCGGGAGACAGCGCCCCCATATCGGCGGTCTCGACCCGCACCAGCGGATCGAAGATCTGCTGTTCGATGCGGGCCTGGATCTGGGCCGTGTGCAGGTACGGATGCCAATTTGCCCAGAACGCCTCGGCGACGAGGAAGCGGACCTCGCCCGGACCGCTCTGGGCCAGCATGGCCCGTGGCTGCCGCGCCGGCGCCACCCCGGCGGCGGCGCCCTCGGCCGCCGCCACCGCGCCGATGCCGAAGAAGGACGCGGCGTAGAGAAACTGCCGGCGGCTGATGGCGCCGGCGCGCAGCTTCGCGACGAGGATATCGAGCACCGTTCGCTGATCCATCGCTGCCTCCAGGCTGGGCGTGGCGGCGACCGCGCGTCGCCACGGATGCGGTCGGACTGTTTCACTCTATGAAACGGAGTTTCTTTTCCGGCTCGATTGTCCGCTATTATAGGAATCTCGTGCCAGGGCGTCAATTTTATGGTTCGACGGGCCGAGCGGGCGTCTCAATCTTGAAGGGCATTGCCCGTGTCTGGTACGTTGCCGGCATACATCCCACCCCGCGTGCTGACGGATGAGCGAGGGGACAGAAGCGAACAAGAGGAGCAGACCGTGCAGCGTTCACGCGTAATGATTGTCCGAGTCCTCCTTGTCCTGGCGGTGCTGGCCGGCGCCGGGCTCGGGGTGGGATCGATCAGCAAGGCCCAGGACGAGACGCCGGAGGCGGTGGTCGATCCGGTCGATGTTGGCCATCCGGCCTATGTCCAGACTGGAAACTGCGACACGCTGGGCGATGTGGTCGAGCCGCTGAGTGATTTGACCGTGACGGCGGGCGACCCGACCGGGATGGCCGGCGCGATCGTCGTTTCCCGGTCGTTCACCACCGTGCCGCTCACCTTCGAGACGCTGCTGGTCGACCCCTACGCGCTCAGTGTCCGCCTGTCGGCCCAAGCGCTCGATACCGATCTCGTCTGTGGCGAGATTGGCGGCGTGGTCGATGTCAATGGCGCGCTGACGATCGGGCTCAAAGAGGTCGGCGGCCTCGGCCACACCGGCATCGCCTATCTCTCGCCGAGCGCCGACGGCGCCGCCACCGACCTCCTAATCTTCATGACCGAGGACGACTCCACGACCGACCCGGTGACCGGGGCGACCCCGGTGGCGTCCGCCGGCGATGACGCCGAGGATGCCGCCGCCCCGGTCGCGGACGCGGACGAAGCGAAGGAGATTTCGACCGAGGAGACGGTCGAGGTGGCGCTGACGGAGTGGGCGATCAATATGCCCGCCGAGCTGGAGGCCGGGACTATCATCTTCGAGGTGATCAACGACGGCACCGTGCCGCACACCTTCCAGATCAGCGGCAGCAATCTCGACACCGCCCTGGCCGCCCCGATCGGCCCCGGTGAGACCGGGATCTTGACCGTCGATCTGACGCCCGGCGTCTACGTCGTCTTCTGCCCGCTCGGCGACGGCGCCCACCGCGAGATCGGGATGCAGCTCGAAGTCACCGTCACCTAGGAGAATCACCCCGGCTCCGATCGCGGACACCGCGCCGTGGCGCTGCCCTCTGCCAGATGGCAGAGGGCAGCGGCGTGTCCGTTACCCCAAAACTCTGCCACCCGACTCCGCCACCTGGGAGATGATGCGGGCTCCGGCGGCCGTCAAGATCGAGACATGCCCCGGCGGGTGGTTCGCCGGAGCCGCTCGATCCGCGACAAGGAGCATGCCATGGTTCTCGAACTTGCCAATGATGTCGTCGCCGCCAAGAACCGTGATGCGCTGACCGAGCAGTTGCTGGCGGCGACGCGGGGCGTCTGGGACATCTTCACCGTCTACCTCGGCGATCAACTCGGCCTCTATCGGGCGCTGACCGAGATCGAGCCCGCTACCGCCGGTGAGCTGGCCGCCGCCACCGGCACCCACGAGCGCTACGTGCGGGAGTGGCTTGAGCAGCAAACGGTCACCGGCATCCTCGAATGCGAGAACTCAGATACCGAGCCGGCCACCCGACGCTTTGCCCTGCCCGCCGGCCACGCCGAGGTGCTGGTCGAGCGCGACAACCTCAATTACCTAGCCCCGCTAGCCCAAATCACGGTCGGCGCCGTCTCCCCGATCCACGCCTTGCTGCAAGCGTTCCGGCAAGGTGGCGGCGTCCCCTACGAGGAGTACGGCGCCGATTTGCGGCAGGGGCAGGCGGGGATGAACCGCAACCTCTTCCTGCAACAGCTCGGCACCGAGTACCTGCCGGCGATCCCCGATCTCGATGCCCGCCTGCGGGCTGAGCCGCCGGCGCGGGTGGCCGATATCGGCTGCGGCGTTGGCTGGTCGAGCATCGGCATCGCCAACGCCTACCCAACAGTGCTGGTGGACGGGTTTGACCTGGACGAAGCCTCGGTTGTCGATGCGCGGCCGATCGTGCGCGACGCGGGCCTGGCGGACCGGGTCAGCATCGAATGGCGCGACGCCGGCGACCCGATCCTGGCCGGCCGCGACGATCTGGTCACCGCGTTCGAGTGCATCCACGACATGTCTGATCCAGTGAGCGTGTTGCGGTCGATGCGGCGCCTGACCGCGCCGGGCGGCAGCGTGCTGGTGATGGACGAGCGGGTCAGTGAGCGGTTCATGGGCGAGGGCAACGATGTCGAGTGGTTCATGTACGGCTTCAGCGTCCTGCATTGCCTGCCGGTGGGCATGGCGGACCAGCCCTCGGTGGGGACCGGGACCGTGATGCGTCCATCCACCCTCCAGGACTACGCTCTGGAAGCCGGCTTCCGCGAGGTCGAGCTGCTGCCGCTGGCCAACTACTTCTTCAACTTCTACCGGCTCGTTGTCTAAACCACTCCCAGGCGAACTGCCCGTTGCCGATGCCGGCAACGGGCGCGCCAGGCAGTAGGAGTTACCACCATGGACACGACCGATTTTCGCTCGGCCTGGACCGACATCTGGAAGCAGACGCCATCACGCCGGAACGTGCTCCGCCTCTTCGGCGGCACCGCCATCGGTGTCGCCCTGTTCCAGATTGGGACCGACGAGGTCGCGGCCGCCTGCCAGAAAACCAGCGCCAAATGTGACAAGCAGCGGCGCTGTTGCAAAGGAACGACCTGCAAGCGGGGCGGCCAGAGCGGCAACGGGGTTTGCCGCGACGTCACGACGGACCGCGACAGTCGCGGCAAACCCGGCCTGAGCCAGAACTAGACGCGATTCCCTGACCCGGCATTGACCCGAGGGCTCAGGCGCGGAGAACGCTCCGCCGGGGCCGCTACCAGTGAGAACCACTACCGCCATGAACAACAGCCTCCATTTCTACCTGGCTTGGATGGACTTCGTGAAACGGCTTCCATCCCCGTCTGAACCACGCCGGTCCCCCCGCGATCGCCAGCGATTGACCCGAGCGGATGCCATCGCTGCCGCTCGATCCGCGGAGCGCTCGCCCGAAGCGCCGTCCCGACTGACACGACTCTTCCGGCTCGGGCCGCGGCCCACCCCGCCGCCGGCGCTGATGACCGAGCGGACCCCGACGCGATGACGACCAGGAACACTCCGTCCGATGTGGACGAATCAGGAGCAATCCGCATGACACGCCATCCGTTCGACCTGATGTCTAGGCGCGTTGCCAGCCTGGCGCCGACCCGGCGCGGCGTCCTCCGACTCATTGCCGGAAGTACCCTGGCCGCCGCGGTGCCGTGGCTGGCAATCGGCGGCGTCGAGGCGGCGCCGATCGCCTGCAAAAAGGTGGGCGACCGCTGCCGGGGCAAACAGGACAAAAAGACCTGTCGCGTCCATAACGTGGGCACCTGCAAGCCGGGTCCGAGCTTCTGCCAGATCGGCAACGATGCGGTCTGCGGCGATCTTTGCTTCTGCTTCACGACGACGGGGAACGCGCACTTCTGCGGCAAACAGGTGCGGGGCGTGGAGTGTCAGCGGGACGCGGAGTGCGTCGCCCTCGGCTTCCCCGCGGGCTCCGCCTGCGCCAAGAATAACGGTCGCGTCTGCGAGATCGAGACCAGCACCTTCTGCGTTTCGCCCTGTCTCGGCCCCCAACCGCTCTAGCCCGAGACGCCAGATGACGGCTCGTCGTCTTGCGCCAAGTGCGGTAAACAGCATGACGATCCCACGCCCGGTGTTCCGGGCGTGGGGTTTGTCGTTGCCGCGTGGTTTCCCGGTTGCTCGGCTCGCGGCATGGGCGGGCTTGCAGCATCGGCGCGCCGGACCGTCCGCGGCGAGTTGACAATGACACTGTCGGTTTGTACAGTGCCGCTGCTTGCTCGTGACGAACGGGGTCGCTACCGCTGCCCGGTCCGATAGCTGAAGGAGAAGTCGATTGGCGATGTCTTCGCGAGCTGCCCCGCCGGATCTCTTTGGCCGGGCCCAAACCGTCCTCGCGGGCGGGGTCTCGGCCTCGATGCGGCTCAACCCGTACCTGGGGCGGCCGCTTTACGTGGAACGGGGCGAGGGGCCGTATCTCTACGGCGTGGACGGCAAGCGGTACATCGACTTCAACCTTTCCAACGGCGCCTCGCTGCTCGGCCATGACCACCCGGCGGTGAAGCGGGCTCTGCTGGCGGGGGTCGAGGCCGGGGTCATCTGCGCCGCCGAGACGCCGTATCACGAGGCGCTGGCGGCACGGTTGGTCGAGATTATTCCCGCCGCCGAACGGGTCCGCTTCAGCAGCGTTGGCAGCGAAGCGACGCTGGTGGCCCTGCGGATCGCCCGCGCCGCCACCGGCCGCGCCCGGTTCCTCAAGTTCGATGGCCAGTTCCACGGGCTGAGCGAGCCCTGGCTCTGCCGCCGGAGCGATCCCACCGGCGACGACCCGACCGTGGTCCCGTCGTCGGCCGGGGTGCCGGCCAGCCTGGCGGACGACGTGGTGATGATCGCCTGGAACGACGTCGCCGCCTTCGAACGGGTGATGGCCGAGCACGGCGACCAGCTCGCCGCCGTCATCTGCGAGCCGATCCACTTCAATGCCGGCTGCATCCCGGCCGCGCCTGGCTTTTTGCAATTGCTGCGTGACCGCACCCGCGAGCATGGCGTCGGGTTGATCTTCGACGAGGTGCTGTCCGGGTTTCGGACCGCGCTCGGCGGCGTTCAGGCCGAGACCGGGGTGACGCCGGACCTGACGACGCACGCCAAGGCGCTGGCGAACGGGTTGCCGCTCTCCAGCGTCTCCGGCCGGCGCGACCTGATGGAGCTCCTGGCGCCCACCGGCGGCGTCGTCCACAGCGGCACCTATTCCGGGCATTTACTGAGCGTCCTGGCCGCGCTCGCCACCCTGGAGGAGTTGAGCAAGCCGGGCCTCTACGATGAGATCAACGCCACCGGCGCCCGCTTCTACGGCGAGATGCAAGACATCTTCGACCGGCAGGGGGTGCCGGCGGTGGTCCAGGGCCGGGGGGCCAGGTTCGGCCTCTACTTTGGGCGCCGGGAGCCGGTCACCACTTGGTCCGATGCGCTGCGCCATGACCATGACCTGAACCAGCGATTCGTCCAGGACTGCGTCGAGCGCGGCGTCTACTTCCACGGCTTCACCCACCAGGGGCCGCCGGGGCACGCCGGTTTCTCGCTGGCCCACACGGCAGAAGACTTCGCCGAGACATTGACGGTGGTGGAGGCGGTGGCGGGGACGATGCGCTAGGGAATCCAGAGAAATGCTTCCAACATCGCGGCATCGCGGTGGCGGGCGCTGGACTAAAGTCCGCGCTGAGCGTCACGAAGTCCTTGTATGTTTCCGTTGTCCCCGCAGGCGTGGTGCGGGGACGGGTGCGGCGGCGACAGCCAGCCAGTCCTGGGGTCGTCCGAGACCGTCTG
>JALZJP010000048.1 GCA_030859715.1 Chloroflexota bacterium | reverse complement strand
GAGACGTGACGCGGGCCGGCAGCCCTGGCTGGCCGTCCCATGCCGCGGGGTGGAGCAGCGGCAGCTCGTTGGGCTCATAACCCAAAGGTCGGGGGTTCGAATCCCTCCCCCGCTACCAGGAGCAGACAAACGACCCGATCGCGATTGCGATCGGGTCGTTTTCGTGTTCTCCGCGCCCTCGTCGGCGGCGAACCTTGCCGGAACCCGCCGCGGCCGGAAGCGACCTAACGCGGGCGCCCGCGCGGCGGGGGTCACCCGGCGGCGTAGCGATCCCAGTACCCGGCGGCGGGCTCGATCTGCTCGACGACGTCGATCCAGAGCCCGGCCGGATCGTGAAAGCCAAACCGGCGCTGACCAAATGGCTCGTCCGTCAGCGGATACTCGACGGTCAGACCCTTGGCCGTGAGGTCGGCAAACGTGGCGGCGGCATCCGCCACCTGTAGCTCAAAACAGAGGCCGGTCCCGGAAAATTCCTCTGGGCCGGGCGTGCCTGATGGATGGTCCGGGGCCATGAAGGCGATGGTGGCGGAGCCGTCGACGGTGGTCAACCAGGTGAACCAGCTCGAGGCAAAGCCGACTTCAAAGCCGAGGTAGCGGGCGTAAAAGTCGCTACAGGCGGCCATCTTGCTCGTCACGATGATTGGGTACCGGTCGCTCAGGTGCATGGCAGACGCTCCTTATGGGGTCGCGGCGGGATCGCTGCCGGTGTACAATAACAGACAGACAGACTGTCTGTTGACTATGATATATACAGACAGTCTGTCTGTCAATGAGAGGTATGGATGAGCGGGACACGCGCCGAGCGGGCAACCCAAACTCGCGCCCGGTTGATCGCCGCCGGCCGTGCCCTGTTCGCCGAGCAGGGCTTCGCGGCGACCAGCACCGAGCAGATCTTGCTCCAGGCGGGAACGACCCGCGGCGGGCTGTATCACCACTTCACGGATAAGGCCGATCTGTTCGCCGCCGTCTGCGAACAACTCCACGCCGAAGCCGACGCGGCCATCACCGCGGCGGTTGCCGCGGCGGCGTCTCGCGGGGCGGATGCGTTCGCGACCCTGGTCGCCGGAGGCGATGCCTGGCTCGACCACATGTCCGCCCCCGACGTGCGCCGCATCCTGGTCATCGAGGCGCCGACGGTGTTGGGCTGGGAGCGGTGGAACGCCCAAGATCACCGCCATGGCTTCGACCAGTTGCGGGCCGGCATTCGCGCCGCCCAGATCGAGGGACGGCTGCCGGCCATCCCCACCGATGACCTCGCGATCCTCCTGAACGGCGCCATGAACTATGCCGTGATGATGGCCCGAGGGCCGGACACCGCGGCTCAGCTGAAGCGGACCAAGGTGGCCTTGCACGCGGTCTTGGCCGCGCTGCGGACCCAAGCCGAGTCGACGCCGCCGACGTCACGAAGCGACGAGACGGACCCCGGCGCGGCATGAATCCCAGCGTTGATTGGCCAGACCGCCAGTCCACCCCGTATCCTGTCTCACCATGAGCACCTTGCCTCGCCACGATCATCTTCGGGCCGACGCGCGGCGCAATCTCGATCGCATTCTTGCCGCCGCGGCCGAGATCTTCGCCGAGCAGGGCGGCGAGGCGAGCGTCGCCGCGGTCGCCGAACGAGCCGGCGTCGGCACGGCCACCATCTTTCGCCGCTTTCCGACCAAGGACGATCTGCTCGCCACGATCATTGAGCGGCGATTCCAGCGGCTGGCCGAGGACACCCGGCGGGCGGCCGCGATCGCGGAGCCGGGCGAGGCGTTGCGGCAGGTGATGCTGATCTCCATCGCCGGCTATGTCGAGGACCGTCTCATCGCGGAGACCATCGGCACCTCGCTCTTCCGCCGGCCAGAGCTGCACGAGCCGTGGGCCGAGGTCACCTCGTCCAAAGAGCGGGCATTGCACCATGCCCAGGCGGCCGGTCAGGTGCGGCCTGATGTGACGCTCGCCGACTTCTCGCTCCTCTTGGCGGCGATCGGATTCGTCGGTCAGCGGCTCGACACCGACGCCCCCGACGCCTGGCGCCGGTGCCTTGACATTGTCCTTGACGGCCTCCGGCCCGAGGTGGCGCGACCGCTCTTCGGCGCCCCGGTCGTGCTCAGGCACCTGGCGGCCCTCCACGACAGCGACGAGGCCCACCGCTAGCCCCCGTTCGCTGCCTAGGTCCGGTCCGCGCCTGACTGATTCCGGTAGACCGTCACCTAAAACGAACTAGACAGTCCGTTTGTGCTATGATAAACGAACTGGTCAGTTCGCTTCGGTGATGGGCACGCCCGATCACCGAAGCGAACTGACCAGGATGGCCCGCGACACGTCGATGCTTCTTCGTCCGGCTCTTGGTCGCCGGGTCACGGAAGCATGTCATCCGATACGGAGGGAGCTTGATGGCAGGACAGCAAGCCGGCGCGCGGCAGATTGAACATGGCCAGCTCAGTGCGGACACGCCCGAAACGTGGGGTGGATGATGTCGATCTCACTGATGCTGAACGGACAACCGGCGACCCTGGAAGTCGACCCAACCGCGCCCCTGCTCTGGGCAATCCGCGAGGCCGCCGGCCTGACCGGCACCAAGTTCGGCTGCGGCACGGCGCAATGCGGCGCCTGCACGGTCCATCTCAATGGCCGGCCAACCCTCGCCTGTGTGACGACCGCGGGGGAGGTCGAGGGTCGCGAGATTACGACGATCGAGGGCGTTGCCGGCGAAGCGGCAGCGGCCGTCCAGGCATCGTGGCTGGCGCTCGACGTCGCCGAATGCGGCTACTGCCAACCGGGCCAGATCATGTCGGCGGTCGCCCTCCTGGCCGAGACGCCACACCCAACCGACGCCGACATCGACAACGCCCTACGCGGCAACATCTGCCGCTGCGGCATTTACGACCGGATCCGCACCGCCGTCCACGCGGCGGCGCGCGCGATGGAGACTTAAGCCATGCCAACCATGACCTTGCCCGCTCCGCGCGCGGACCGGCGCCAGCTCCTCAAAGGCACGGCACTGGCCGCGGTCGGACTCGTGATCGGCTTGCAGGTGCCCGAGCGGTCCCACGCCCGCACCGGCGCGATGCCGGAAGCATCTCCCCTGGCAACACCGGGAACCGAGGTGCTCGCCCCGAACGCCTTCCTCCGGATTGCGCCGGACGATACCATCACCATCATTGCGAAGCACACCGAGTGGGGCCAGGGCATTTACACCGCGCTGGCGATGATGATCGCGGAAGAGCTTGACGCCGACTGGACTCGGGTGCGGGTCGAGCCGGCGCCGGCGAACGCCGAGCTGTACGTGAACCTGGCGTTCGGCTTTCAAGGCACCGCCGGCAGCAATGGAGTGCGCAACTCCTACGAGCAGTACCGCCAGGCCGGGGCGACCGGACGAGCGATGCTGGTCGCGGCGGCGGCGGATGCCTGGCAGGTGCCGGCGGCGGAGATTTCGGTCGAGCAGGGCGTCCTTCGCCATAGGGGCTCGGGCCAGCGCGCCACGTTTGGCGAGCTGGCGACGGCGGCGGCAATGCAGCCGGTGCCCGAGGATGTCACGCTCAAGGACCCCGCCGACTTCAGGTTGATCGGCCACGAGGGCATCCGCCGGCTCGACAGTCCATCAAAGATCGACGGCACCGCGCGATACGCGATCGACATCGAGCTGCCCGGCATGCTGACCGCCGTCGTCGCCCGCTCGCCGCGGTTCGGCGACACGGTCCGCGGCTTCGCGGCCGACGCCGCGCTGGCCATGCCCGGCGTGCGTCATGTGGTCGAAATCCCGACCGGCGTCGCCATCGTGGCCGACACGTTTTGGGCGGCCCAGCGGGGACGCGAGGCGCTCAGCATTGACTGGGACGACACCGCGGCGGAGATGCGGAGCAGCGCTGACTTGCTGGCGGAGTACCGGGCCTTGCTGGACCTGCCGGGGGACGTGGCACGGCGCGATGGCGATGTCGTACGGGCCCTGGCCGGGGCGGCGCGAACGATCACCGCGGACTTCGAGTACCCGTATCTGGCGCACGCCCCGTTGGAGCCTTCGGCCGCCGTCGCCCGCATTACGCCGGAGCGCTGCGAGATGTGGTCGGGCGACGGCAACGTTCAGTTCAGCCAGGAAGGGGCCGCCGAGCTCCTCGGCCTCCCCTTGGAGCACGTCGTTGTCCACGCGGTGTATGCCGGCGGCAACTTCGGCCGCTCAAACTCCCCGGTCGAAGCGGTCGAGATCGCCCGCGCGATCGCCGGGGTAGCCCCGGTGAAGCTGATTTGGACTCGCCGGGACGACTTCTGGCATGGCACCTACCGGCCGATGTACCTGCACCGGGTGACGGTCGGCCTGGATGCCGCGGGCGGCATCACCGCCTGGCACCATCGCATCGTCGGCCAGTCGATCTTCCCGTGGGAACCCGTCAACGGGGTCGATTTCGTCTCGGTCGACGGCGCGGCGAACACGCCGTACGATTTTCCGAACATTCTCGTCGACCTGCATACCACCGAGACCGGGGTACCGCCGAACACGTTGCGCGGCACGTCGGCCACCCACACCGCCTACACCGTCGAAACCGTCCTCGACGATGTCGCGCGGGCGACGGGGCGCGATCCGCTGGAGTTGCGCCAATCCCTGCTGGCCCGCGATCCCAACGAGAAGGCGATCGACGTACTGGCGATCGCCGAGGCCGACCGCCCGACCGCCTTCGCGCCACACCCGCGCCAACTACGGACCCTGGAGCTAGCGGCCGAGCGCGCCGGCTGGGGGGAGCCATTGCCGGCGGGGGGGGG
>JALZJP010000047.1 GCA_030859715.1 Chloroflexota bacterium | reverse complement strand
CGCCGCCGCGGCGGCGACGAAGGAGACGACCCCATGATTCAGGACGTACTGACGGACGCCGAGGCGCGGATGTCCAAGGCGATGGATGCGCTGAAGCGCGATCTCGGTTCGATTCGCACCGGGCGGGCTTCGCCATCACTGGTGGAGCGACTCACCGTTGACTACTATGGCACCCAGACACCGCTGAACCAAATGGCCGGTATTTCCGTGCCGGAATCTCGCCTCCTCGTGATCCAGCCATGGGATCGGGGCTCGATCGGGATCATCGAGAAAGCGATCCAGAAGTCCGAGTTGGGGCTGACCCCCACCAACGACGGTCAGGTGATTCGGATCAGCATCCCGGCGTTGACCGAAGAACGCCGCAAGCAACTGGTCAAGCTGGTCCACGGTCACGTCGAAGAGGGCAAGGTGGCGGTCCGCAATGTCCGCCGAGACGCGGTGAGCCAAGTCCGCGAGCTGATGAGCGAAAAGCAGATCTCGGAAGACGATGAGCGCCGGGCCGAGCATCAGGTGGATGACTTGACCAAGAAATTCGTCGAGGAAGCGGACAAGATCGGCAAAAGCAAAGAGCACGACGTCCTTGAAGTCTGAGGTCCGGCCGGCCCGCGGTTCGCGAGTGATAGAGCGATGATCTTGCCGGCGACGCCGCCAGAGCGAGAAAACGAACACCGCCAGCCCCTCACTCCAGAGATGCTGGAAGGTGCCGTGGCGGGCGCCTCCGACCCCCTGGGCCTGGTGCCACAACACGTCGCCATCATCATGGACGGCAATGGACGCTGGGCCGCGACGCGCGGGTTGCCGCGAATCGCGGGACACGAGCGGGGCACCGACAACATTCGCCGGATCACCTACGCGGCGGCGGAGCTGGGGATCAAGTACCTCACGCTGTGGGCCTTTTCGACCGATAATTGGCGCCGCCCGACCGACGAGATCGAAGGAATTATGCGGATTCTCGGCGAAGTCATCGAGCGGGAAACGGAGGAGCTGCATCGGCAAGGCGCCCAGTTGCGCCATATCGGCAGCCTGGACGGTCTCCGCCCGGACCTGTCGCGGGCGGTCCAAGACGCGATCGCCCGAACCCAACAGAACGATCGACTGGTGCTGACGCTGGCGTTCAACTATGGCGGCCGGCAAGAGTTGGTGGCGGCAATTCGCGACCTCGTCGCCAGCGGCGTGGCGGCCGAAGACATTACCGAGGACCGTGTCTCCGCCCATCTGTTCACGCGCGACTTGCCAGACCCCGATCTCATCGTGCGGACGTCGGGCGAACATCGCTTCAGCAACTTCCTGCTTTGGCAGTCGGCCTACGCCGAGCTGTTTTTCACCCCGGTGCTGTGGCCGGACTTTGGTCCCGACGAGCTTCAGCAGGCGGTGCTCGACTACGGCCGGCGCGAGCGCAGGTTCGGCGGGGTGGCGACCACCGAGACGCTCCTGTCCTCGTCACGAGCCTAAGCGCGACCAGTGCGGCAGCGTCTCCTCGGCTCGGCCGTTGTCGTTGTGGTCGGCCTGGCGTCGATGATCCTCGGCGGTCCTATCTTCGCGCTCCTGATGATCTGGGTTGGATTGGCCGGTCTCGATGAGTTCCAACGGCTCGCCCATCGCGATCGACCGCCGATGATCCATCGGCTCCTCGGCTTCGTCGTCATCGCGGGCCTGGGAATTGCCGGCCTGGCCGGAGTGAGCACGGTCATGGTGTTCGGACTGATTGGTCTCGCGGTGTACACGCCGCTGCTGGCGGCGCTGGCGGACCCTCCCCACGCCCGTCCGTTCACGCGGGCGGCCCTGACCACGACTGGCTCGCTCCTGCTCGGCCTGCCCGTGCTCGCGGCCATCGGCATTCGAGGCGGGGGCGGATCGAGCGAGCAACCCTGGCTGACCGACCTCTCCCAACTCGCCGCCCTGGCCTGGCCGAGCACACCGCGCGGACTGGCCTGGGTTGGCCTCGTCGTATTGGCGATTTGGGTCGGCGATTCGGCGGCCTACTTGGTTGGTCGCGCCATCGGCCGCCGGCCCCTAGCGCCGGCGATCAGCCCGCGGAAAACGGTAGAGGGATCAATTGCCGGGCTTGCCGGATCGGCTGCCACCGGACTCGTTTGCGGCATGGCATTCGGCCTTGGTGTGTCCCTCGTGGCGGGGCTCGCGATCGGAGCCGCGGTTGGCGCCCTTGCCCAGCTCGGGGATCTGGTCGAATCGTGGCTCAAACGACAGGCCGGGGTCAAGGATAGTGGAACGCTCATTCCCGGGCACGGCGGAGTGCTTGATCGGGTCGATGCCCTGCTGCTCGCGTTTCCCGTCGCCTGGCTCGTCATCGCGCTGATTGATGGACCACGCCCATGACCAATCGCGGCCGGCCAACCAACGTTGCGGTGTTGGGGTCAACCGGTTCGGTCGGTCGCCAGACCTTGGACGTCCTCGCCCTGATGGCCGACCAGTTTCAGGTGGTGGCGCTCGCCGCCGGCGCGAACGAGCGCCTGCTGGCGATGCAGGCACGGCGGTTTCAACCGAGCTTGATCGCACTGGACGCCCCGTTCGCCAGCGAGCACGACCTTCCGGGCGAGATTGTCACGGGCGCCGCTGGGCTCATGGCCGCCGCCACCCATCCCGCCGCCGACATCGTGGTCGTGGCCACGTCGGGTCATGCCGCGATCGATCCAACCTTCGCCGCCATCCGGGCCGGGAAGACCGTGGTCCTCGCAAACAAAGAGACCATCGTCTGCGCCGGCGAACTCCTGATGCCGCTGGCCCGCGAGCAGGGGGTCGAAATCCGACCGGCCGATAGTGAGCATAGCGCGGTCTGGCAATGTCTTGGCGCGTCGCCCGCGCGTCCGATCTTGAGACTGATCATTACCGCCTCGGGCGGCCCGTTCCGGGGCGCGAGCAGAGCCGCCCTGGCGATGGTCACGCCCGAGGCTGCCCTGGCCCATCCGACCTGGTCGATGGGCAGCAAGATCACGATCGACTCGGCGACACTGATGAACAAAGGGTTGGAAATCATCGAAGCGCACTGGTTATTCGACATCCCGTATCAGCAAATTGACGTCCTCGTCCACCCCGAGAGTATCGTTCACTCGCTGGTTGAATTTGTCGATGGCAGCCTCCTCGCGCAGCTTGGCGTGCCGGACATGAAGCTGCCCATTCAGTACGCCCTGACCGGTCCGGAGCGGTGGCCAAACCCGTGGCCGAGGCTGTCGTTGGCGGAAGTCGGGGCGTTGCACTTCGAGCCGCCGGACGAGGACCGTTTTCCGGCTTTGGCCCTGGCCAGGCAGGCCGGCGAGGCTGGGAACACCTATCCAACCGTGCTCAGCACCGCCGACGAGGTGGCGGTCGATGCGTTCTTGTCCGGCAAGATCCGCTTTCTTGATATTCCAGAAGTCATTTCGCGGACACTCGACCGCCACGGCGCGACGTCGGCGCTGTCGCGAGACTCCATCGCGGAGGCGGATTCCTGGGCCCGCCGGGTTGCGGCCGGGATCGTCGCCCGGCTCGTGGACTAGAGCTGACGGGCCAGCGTGGCGGCGCGGACCGTCGCCGCCCCGTGATCCACCAGGATCCGCGTACAGGCGTTGATGGTTGAGCCGGAGGTAATCACATCGTCGATCAGCACGATACGGCGACCCGCCACGCTGAACCCCGGCGCGATGGCAAAGGCGCCGTCGACGTTCGCCGCCCGGTCTCCCGCCGAAAGTAGGGCCTGCTGCCTCGTGGACCTGGTCCGCAGCAGCGGATCAACCACTGGCAGACCGAGTTGGTCGCCGACCACATTCGCCAGCAAAGCCGACTGGTTGTAGCCACGTTCGCGCAGTCGCGAGCGATGCAAGGGCACCGGCGTCAGGACGTCAAGGGCATCCATGTCCGCCACGGTCCGAGTCAGATCACGGCCAAGATGGTCCGCCCGCGCCCATTCATCGTGGTACTTGAAATTGATCACGGCGTCCCGAAGCCACGCGGCGAAAGGTCCAGCCGAACGGATGGCCGCCAATCCCGGCGCCATGACGTCGCAGTGACACCTCGATAGGGCAACCGGGATGCCGCACCCGTCACACACCGCGCCATGAAACAGTTGCAATTGATCCGCGCAATCATTGCACACCCAGGCGCCGCGCCTCCGGCAGCCGGCGCACCGTTTTGGATAGACGACCTCCGTCACCGCACCGCCAGCCCGCGCCACGGCCGATGTCGCACGCTGCATCACATGGCGAACCGCGTCCGCTCGCATCCGCACGTCACCGCCAGGGATCCGGCCGGGATCGACTACACTTTACCAGTATGAAGATAGCAGATTCGTCCATCGCCACCCTAAGCCCCCGGATCGAGACCGAGCGACTGCTGTACGGCTCGGATCCGCTCTCCCATTTGGTCGCGGTCGAGCCCGCCGGCCCGAATCGGATGCGCCTCTACCGGCGGTCCGATGATCGGCTTGAAGTGCTGGAGGACGGATTTCGGCCCTGGCTTCTGGTCGCTGAGGCTGACCCGTGGCAGGCGCTCCGCTCCCGGCCCAGCATCCGGGAGCTCAATGGCGACCATCCGCTCCGGTTCCTCGTGGAGTTCGGGAGCTGGGCGGCGCTGCTCGATGCCAGCCGTGGCGCCGAAGACACGGGCCTCACCTTCGTCCGGCTTCGCTCCCCGATCGAGCAGTACCTCGTCCAGAGTGGCCGCACGTTGTTCAAGGGCATGGTCTTCGAAGACATTCGACGGCTCCAAATCGACATCGAAACAACCGGGTTCGATGCTCGCCAACCTGATACCCAAGTCATCGTGGCGGCTATTCGCACCGCGGACGGGGTCGAGGAGGTGCTGGCGCTCGAATCGAGCGAGGCCGATTTACTTGATCGAATCACGGAGCGGATCCAGGCGCTCGATCCTGATACCATTGAAGGCCACAATCTCTTTAACTTTGATCTGCCGTTCCTCGCGACACGGGCCGAACGCCATGGCCGCGACCTCAACTGGGGCCGCGATGGATCGCCCATCCGAATCAGCCAAGGCACGGCGCGATTCAAAGTCGCGGCCCTAACGTTGCCGTACACGCCCGCGTATGTGTATGGACGTCATGTGATCGACACCTATCAGCAGATTCAACGATACGATGTGGGAGGACGCCTGACCAGCTACGGCCTCAAGAACGCGGTGGAAGAACTGGGGCTGACTCGGACCGACCGTGAGTTCGTCCCTGGCGACCAGATTTCGAAGGTGTGGCGGGCCGATCCCGATCGCATTCTCCGCTATGCGCTGGACGACGTCCGCGACGTTGACACGTTGTCGAAGCTAGCCACTCCGACCGAGTTCTACCAGACCCAGATTCTGCCGCGATCGCTCCAAGCCGTCGCCACGGGAGGTCCGGGAGAGAAGATCAACGATCTCATGCTCCGGGCGTATTTGATGACGAATCATAGTGTGCCGAAGGCTGAGCGGTCCCGGGGCTATCCGGGCGCCCACGCCGAGCTGCTGGCGACCGGCGTTTTTGCCCCGGTTGTGAAATGCGATGTCGAGAGCCTCTATCCGTCGATCATGCTGGCGGACTCGATCAGTCCTCGCGGGGACAGTCTGGGTGCCTATCTGCCGATGCTCGCCGACCTCACCCGGCGCCGGCTCGAGGCCAAGGCAAAGAGCCGCCTCACCGCGAAACTCGACCAGCAGGCGGAGCATGCCAAGTGGGACGGCTTGCAGAGCAGCTTTAAGGTGTTAATCAATTCCTTTTACGGATACCTTGGCTATGGCGGCGGGCTCTTCAATGACTACGACGCGGCGACGAGAATCACGCTTGCCGGCCAGGATATTGTGAAGCAGGTGGTGCATCGCCTTCAGCAAAGTGGCGCGACGCCGATCGAAGTCGACACCGACGGCGTCTATTTCGTCCCGCCCGCTGCCATCGCTGACGCCGAGGCGGAGGAAGCCTACATTGAGCGGATTGCCGCCGATCTGCCAACGGGCATCCGGCTGACCCATGACGGGCGGTACCGGGCGATGCTGTCATTACGGCTCAAGACCTATGCCCTGCTCTCGTTCGACGGTGGGCTCTTGTTGAAAGGCAGCGCCTTGCGCAGCCGGCGGATGGAGCCCTGCTTCCGGGTCTTTCTCCAAGATGCGGCGCGGCAGTTTCTCAATCAAGATCGCGACGCGGCGCGGGAGGCGTACTTTACGCTGGCCGAGCGGATTCGGACGCGATCGCTGGCAACCGCCGAGTTTGTCCAGTGGGGCATGCTGAACGAGGAGACGCTGGCGAAGTTCCCCCGCATGCAGCGGCTGATCGCCCGCACGCCGCGTCTCTCGGCCCTGCGATCGGGCGAGCGAATCGAAACCTACGAACGCCAGGATGGGGAGTTGGGCTTCATTGAAGAGTACGATGGCGATGAGAACGTGAGCTACTTGCTCCGCCGCCTCCATGATGTCGCCGAGCGGTTTGACGGGCTCTTCTCATCAAATGCCGAGTTCGCCGCTTTCTTTCCCGCGCTGACGGCGCGAACGGACCTGGACGCGGCGCGGGGCCAAACTGCCGCCGAGCAGCTCAGCCTGTTCGGATGATCGCGCCGGGCGATCAATCCGCGCTGGCTTCGAACTCCGACTCGGCCGCGATGATGTCGTCGATGACCTGCTCCAGCGGCACGGATTGCCCCGCGCCACGGGCGACGGCATAGACGTTGTCGCCCAGCCGCGCTCGCAGCGCGACCACAGATTGCTCGTTGAGCGCCCGCTCGGGAGGTGGGATCGGGGTCTTCAGGGTAGCGCGGAGGCCGGCGGCCGCCCCGAACAGCCGGGCGGCGCGCTGTGGCTGGCCCTGGCCGAGGGCAGACCGCGCCAGCCCTTCCAGACAGTCCGCCACGCCCCAGGTCCAGCCCTTCCGCCGGGCGAGCGCGAGGGCCGCGCGGTAGTTACCCGCGGCGCGGTCCCAGGCGTTCGCGTCCTCGGCGATGAGGCCCAAGGCGTGGAGCGCGGTCGCGCTCCCCCACGCATCGTCCAGCCGCCGGCAGAGCGCAAGACTCCGCTCCGTGAGGCGCAGGGCGCGGTCCTCCTGACCGGCCTGGCGCGCCAACCTCCCGAGTTGGAGCAGGCTGCCGGCAATCCCCCACCGGTCTCCGATCTCCTCAGCCAGCGCCAGACTCTCCGCGACCAGGGCGCCGGCCCGCTCGGCGTCGCCCTGGCACCAAACCGCGAGACCGAGGTGCCGCAGCGAGTTTGAGATGCTCCATGGATTGTCCAAGTCGCGACCGATCACCAGGCTCGCTTCATGCAGCGCGACGGCGCGGGCGTAGTCGCCCTGGTCGCGCACGGTCTTCCCCAGGGTGTTGAGCACGGTGGCCTCGCCGTCGCGCTCCCCGAGCTTTCGAAAGAGGCGCAGGCTCTCCTCAAGCAGGGCGATGGCGCGCGGGTACTGCCCGACCTCCCGCAGCAAGCTGCCCAAGCGATGAAGGGCGTCGGCAGCTCCCCGCTCGTCCCCGAGTTGGCGCCGCAGCTCGAGGCACTCCTCGACCAGGGCAAACGCCAGGGCATGCTCCGCCTGATTCTTGACGACGGTCGCCAACTGCTGGAGCGATTCGGCGACGGCGGCCTGGTCTCCCAGGCGCCGGCTGATTGCAAGACTCGCATCGAGGAATTGCCGCGCCCGCGCCTGGTCCCCTTGGTTGCACGCCAACACCCCCGCGCCCAGGAGTGCTTGTTGCCGGAGCGGCAGAGGACACCATACGTCGTTTTGCCGCTCGGTTCGCTCCAGCAGCGCTTCCAGCCAGGCGCGTCCTTCACCGAGGTAGCCGCGGGCGTGCCAAAACCGCCAGAGCGCCACACCGAGGCGCAGCCCGGCCACGGCATCGCCTTGCTCGTCGGCCCACCGCAAAGCAGCCCGAAAGTTGTCATGTTCCGCCTCGAACCGGTCGTATGCCGCCGTGGTGGTTGCCCCCTCGGCCCCGGCCACCGCCACGCACCAGGAGAGGTGGCGCTGGCGGGCATGGCTCTCCTCGCCCGCGGCCCGGAGTTGTTCGGCCGCGTACTGCCGGACCGGCTCGAGCAACCGGTAGCGCGCAACCGCGCCGCGCGGGTCGACCTCGACCAACGACTGCTCGACCAGCCGCGCCAGCACGTCGAGCACGAGCCGCGACTCACCGCTCGCCTCGACGCTTGGGAATGTCGTCGCGTCCCGCGTCCATCCCCCGGCGAAGACCGCCAGCCGGCGGAACAGCGTCCGCTCAGCGGGTGTCAGCAGATCGTAGCTCCAGGCGATGGCGTCGCGCATCGCCTGGTGCCGCGCCGGCGCGTCGCGCGGCCCGTCGCTCAGCAACGCCAGCCGATCCCGGAGTAGCGACCGCAGCTCGTCTAATGCCAGCATGCCGCAGCGAGCGGCGGCAAGCTCGAGGGCCAGCGGCAACCCCGCCAGAGCGGCGCAGATGTGGACGATCGTCCGCGCGTTGTCCGCGGCGAGGGTGAAGTCGGGCCGGACGGCGGCGGCGCGCTGCACGAAGAGAGCGACGGCCCCCGCGCTGGCGACCTCGGCCAGCCCAGGCAGCCGCTCTGGGTCCGGTACCGCCAATGGGGCCACGGGAAAGGTATGCTCGCCGTGGAGGCGGAGCAGGCTCCGGCTTGTGACGAGCAGTTTCAGGTGCGGGCACGCGGCCAGCAGATTGGCCACGAGCAGCCAGGCATCACCCACATGCTCACGGACAACGCAAAACCGGCAGTCCCGATGAAGGGACTGCCGGTCTGCTCCTGGTAGCGGGGGAGGGATTCGAACCCCCGACCTTTGGGTTATGAGCCCAACGAGCTGCCGCTGCTCCACCCCGCGGCATGGGACGGCCAGCCAGGGCTGCCGGCCCGCGTCACGTCTC
>JALZJP010000038.1 GCA_030859715.1 Chloroflexota bacterium | reverse complement strand
GTGTCGCATCGAGGCCGGTCCGCAACGGTCTCATCTGCGCGTCGAAGGCGGGGGAGTGAGCTCCATGCGAGATGTCTACAGTGCGGTGGCCGATCCGACTCGCCGCCGGCTGCTCCGCTTGCTGGCCGACGCCGACGAGCTGCCCCTCCACGAGCTGACGGCCCGGTTCCGGGTGGGCCGCACGGCCGTCGCCAAGCATTTGGCCGTGCTCAAGGAGGCCGGTCTCGTGATCGATCGCAAGGCCGGGAGGGAGACGCGCTACCACCTGAACGCCACCCCACTGCGCGAGATTCAAGAGTGGGTCTCGTTCTACGAGCGGTTCTGGACCGAGCGGATCGATCGCCTGAAAGACCTTTTGGAGGAGGAGAATGGATGAGTGAGACCGTTGAGCTGGATTTTGACTTGGCGAGCCCGATTGCGCGGGTCTGGCGCGCTCTGACCGATTCCGCCACGCTCTCCAAGTGGATGCTGTTCACGTCGAACGACTTTGAGCCGGTCGTCGGGCACGCGTTTCAGTTCCGGGGGGCGCCCGGCTGGACCGGCGTCGTCGATTGCGAAGTGATCGAGGTGGACAAGCCGCACCGGCTCTCCTACACCTGGTTGAGCGGCGGGGAGAGCAACCCGCGGCACTCGACGGTGGTCACCTGGACGCTGACGGAGGTCCAAGGCGGCGTCACGCGGCTGCACCTGGAGCAGAGCGGTTTCCGGAGCGGGGCCAAGCAGGAGATCGGCGGAGCCAAGCACGGCTGGACGAGTATGGTGGATCAGCTGCAAAGCCTTCTGGCTGCGGATTAGAGCAGGTTGCAGTGTGGTTGACATTCTGGCACAGTAGGGAGATGGCACGAGGCTATTCCCGCGATCTCCGTGAACGGGTGCTGCAGGCCTGGACGTCTGGTCTGTCCGCGGCTGAGATCGAACGCACCATGGGCGTCAGTCGGTCGAGTCTGCAGCGCTGGAAGCGGAAGCAGGCGAATGGGCAGTCGTTGGAACCGGGTCATGCCCCGGGCCGGCAGCGGTTGATCGCCCCAGAGGCGGAAGAGCAACTCCGCGCCCAGGTCGCCGCCCATCCCGATGCGACCTTGGCCGAGCACTGCGCGCGCTGGGCGGCGACCGAAGCGGGACCCCTGGTGAGCCCGGCCACGATGTGCCGGAGCTTGCAGCGCTTGAAACTGCCGCTCAAAAAAAGACCCTCATCGCCAGCGAACAAGACCCGGTTGCCCGCGCCACCTGGCGCGCCGCCACCGCCACCATCCCTGCCCAGACCCTCATCTTTCTCGACGAAACCAGCACCCAGACCGTCATGACGCGGCGGCGGGCGCGGGCGCCACGGGGCCAGCGGGCGGTCGGCCGGGTGCCGCGCAATCACGGGCCGAACATCACCTGTCTGGCCGCCTTGACCCCAACCGGCATCTCCGTCCCGCTCGTCTTCAAGGGCGCGCTCGATGGGGACGTATTCGTGACCTGGGTGCGGGAATGGCTGGCCCCCAGTCTGCGGCCGGGCACGACCGTCATCCTCGACAATCTCAGTGTCCACAAGCACCAGCACGCGCGGGCCGCCATCGAAGCGGTGGGCGGCACGGTGCGCTTCCTGCCACCCTACTCCCCCGACTGCAATCCGATCGAACACGCCTTCGCCAAACTCAAGACGCATCTCCGTGGGGTTGCCGCCCGCGACTACGACTCCCTCACCACCGCGATTGGTGACGGTCTCGACCGCATCACGCCGGCGGACGCTGCTGCGTACTACCGCCACTGCGGCTATCACCTGCCACCGCACCCACCGACCCAACCTCAATGCAATTCGCTCTAGGAGGCCGTGATGCCAACCCGAGCACTCTCCCGGCGTGTGATGAAGATCACCGGTGTCATCACGCCGGCGGTCGATCCGTCAGTTCGTGCCTTTGCCAGCGCGGTCATTCACTTCGGCGGCTACGAGCCCACCCCAGCGGCGGTGGAGCAGCTCGCGCACTGGTAAGCAGGCGGCTATCGGGGCCAAGTGATCTTCGAGTCTGAGCACATGTCACGCGATCCGCATGTCTAAGGCCGCGCCGGTCGTGGGCCGCGTGCGAGGCTCGCCTGGACGACCAGCGGCATGACCACAGGTGGTCGTTGCTCTCTGCTCAGATCGGAGCGAAGGTGTGTCCAGGACTGCCGATTGATCACTGGAGGCCGATAACCGCTATGACTGTGACCGATTCCCGCCGTACCGCCGTCCCCAATCCCCACTCCCCCGGC
>JALZJP010000001.1 GCA_030859715.1 Chloroflexota bacterium | reverse complement strand
GGCGGGACCGCCATCAGCGAACGGGTCCGGACGTTGATTTTGGACCCGGCTAGCTATGCTATGCTGCCGGAGACGGAGGCGCTGCTCTACGCGGCGGCGCGGGCTCAGCTCGTCGGCGAACGGATTCGCCCCGCCCTGAGCGCGGGCACCGTGGTGGTCTGTGACCGCTTCGTCGATTCGTCGCTCGCGTATCAAGCCGGCGGTCGTGGCTTGGCGATGGCAGACGTGTGGGCAATTCAGCAATTGGCGACAGGCGGCTTGCAACCTGATTTGCGCATTCTTCTCGATCTTCCCGTACGGATTGGGTTGCGGCGGCGCCTCGCCGACCACCAGCAGGTGAACCGGCTTGATACCGCGGATATTGCCTTTCATGAACGAGTTCGGGACTGCTATTGGACTCTGGCCCGGCAGGATCCGGCGGGGTGGATCGTGCTGGATGCAAACGTGCCGCCGGAGCGACTAGCGGCCACGATTGCCGCGGCGGTCAGCGATCGCCTGCGCGATCGCAACGAAGCCCGCTCTCTAGCGGCCCACGATGGTGGAGCGCAATGAAGCTCGTTGTCGCGATCGTTCAAGCGCGGGATGCGGAGGGGCTTGTCCGCGCCCTCGTTGATCGGGGGTTCTTCACGACACGGATCAACAGTGCCGGCGGCTTTCTGCGGGAGAGCAACGTGACGCTGATGACGGGCGTTCAAGAGTCGTACGTGAGCGAAGTCGTGCGGATCGCGCGGCAACAGTGCCAGGCCCGAACGCGCTACGTGAATCCGCTGATGCCGATTCTGGAACCGGCAGAATTTTATGTACCGAGCCCGGTTGAGGTTCATGTAGGCGGCGCCACTATCTTCGTGCTTAATGTTGAGCGCTATGAACGTGTTGCATAATACCCCGCGTGAGCCAGTGGATGGTGGCACGGTAGGAGTAGGCAAACGATGTTGGAAATAGCGGGACGCGCTGCCCAGGTGCTGGCCGCTCTTGCCGGAGCCTATCTCTTCGTCCTCTGGTTTGCGTTGATCGTGTGGACCTTTCGGGACATTGAGAACCGTAGTCGCAGTGTCTTTACCCAAGTCTTTTCGACGTTGCTATCGGTCTTGTTCTTTGTCCCCGGCGTTCTTATCTACCTCTTGCTCCGGCCGAAGGTGACGCTGGATGAAACGTTCCAGCGATCGCTCGAAGAAGAGTATCTGCTGCAAGACCTCGAAGAGTTGCCGCACTGTCCCAGCTGCCATCGCCATGTGGAGGAAGACTTCGTCCTCTGCCCGCATTGCCATGGGCAATTGCGAGAGCCATGCAGTGGCTGCGAGCGTCTCGTCGACCTCCGGTGGCCGCTGTGCCCATACTGTGGCATCGTCCAGTCCGAGCAAGGTGAGCCGGCCGACCGGATCGAAGCGCCGGCCGCGCGATGGACAGCCCCGGCGCTCCGTCGCCGGCGCTCACTCGATCCCGTGACTCGTCCTCGCGCGCTACCGGTGCCGGATGAACCAGAACGCGAGGAGCTGGCGTTGGCGTTGCCTAGCTCGCGGACCGTAGATGATACGATTGGCGGCCCCGACGATGACACGTCTTCATTGGCGGCCAGCTTGGCGTCCGGAATGCGATTGATGGTGCGCCCGTTCGACCGGCTGCTGGGCCGCGGCGGCGGTGATGCGAACGGACATCCGCCAACGGAATCAGACCTGACCGGCGCGGGTCACCGGCTGGATGGCCAGGGGGCTCGGTATGATCGGCCCGACGACGAAGGCGCGGTCAACCGGTCGAACGGAACCAGTCATGCGGACAACGAGGCGCCGGAACCTGAATCCGTGGTCGTGCCGCGCAATCGTTTCGCGACGAATGGGCTGCATGGACCGGGACTCAATGGTCGAGATGAGCACCAGAACGGGTATGGATCGGGAAGTGCCGACGGGTTGGCCCCGTTCCCGGCCGAGCCGGAGCGCCAAGGACGACCACCCGACCAGGCGGCGGTTGGCTGGCCAAACCGCGATCAAGAATCCTGAACCACCGGGCCGACCGGCGATGGACCAGGGTCTTTTCATTCTTGGTGAACAGGGGTAGGCTCCGGCAGTGATCCGAACGACGTGAGGAGGCATCCGGTGTCCGCTGCTCCCGTCCCGCCGTTGGTGCCGTATCTGCGGACGGTGCCTGA